>JAQBTG010000004.1 GCA_027624955.1 Pseudomonadota bacterium | reverse complement strand
GGGTGCGACTCTGGAGCGGCCGTCCCTGAAGCGACTGCTTGCCGATATCGAGGCCAACCGGATCGATACGGTGGTGGTCTATAAGGTGGATCGATTGACCCGTTCGCTCGGCGACTTCGCCAAGATCGTCGAGGTGTTCGACCGGCAAGGCGTCTCGTTTGTCTCGGTCACCCAGCAGTTCAACACCACCTCATCCATGGGCCGCCTCACCCTCAACATGTTGCTGTCTTTCGCCCAGTTCGAGCGAGAGGTCACCGGCGAGCGCATCCGCGACAAGATCGCCGCCTCGAAGAAGAAGGGCATGTGGATGGGCGGCAACGTTGCTCTTGGTTACGACGTGAAAGACCGGAAACTGGTGATCAACGAGGCTGAGGCCGAAACGGTCCGGCATATCTACCGGCGCTATGCCGCGCTCGGCTCCGTCCTCGCGCTTGCGGACGAACTCGACCGCGACGGCATCAGGAGCAAAATCCGGCTCGACCGGTTCGGCCGGACCATGGGCGGCAAGCCGCTGGCCCGCGGCGTGCTCTATTTGCTGCTGCAGAACCGCCTCTATCGCGGCGAGATTGTCCACAAGGAGGCAAGCTATCCCGGCCAGCACGACGCCATCGTCGAAGAGGCTCTGTGGAACGAGGTGCAGCGCCAGCTTGCGGAAAACCGCATCGACCGGGCGACCGGCACTCAGGCTGCGCAGCCGAGCCTTCTGGCGGGCCTGATTTACGACGATTCCGGCGCGCGCATGATTCCGAGCCATGCCAATAAGAAGGGAACCCGCTACCGCTATTACGTCTCGCAAGGGCTCATCAAGGGATCCCGACGCGATGCGCCACACGGTCGCCGTGTGCCGGCCGGCGACCTCGAAGCTCTCGTCGAGGAGCGCCTGCGGCAGTTTCTGACGAACGAGACCGATCTGTACGGCGCGATCGAGCCGCGCGTCGCCGACGTGAACGAGCGTACCGACTTCATCGCCCGCGCCGCAGATCTTGCCAAACGATGGCCCAAGATCGAACCGCCCGAGAGGCGCGCCATCCTCACGACCCTTGTCGACCGGATCGAGCTGGCGCGCGAGACGCTTGAGGTCCGGATACTGCCCGGCCGGCTGCTCTCGATCCTGCTCGACGACAATGATCGTCGATACCGGATACAACCGAACGAAGACAACGAACCGAGCATCACGTTGTCAGTCCCGGCCCGGCTCAAGCGCGCCGGCATCGAGATCAGGCTCCTAATCGACGGCGCCGGTGGCGGCGCGCGGCGCAAACCCGACCACAGCTTGTGCCGGGCGCTCGCCCAGGCCCGCCAGTACCACGCGATGGTGATGCGCAACGGCGGAAAGACAATGGCGGAGCTTGCCGCCGAAGCCGGCGTCGGCGGGTCCTACTTCTCCCGCATCCTGCGGCTCAGCTTCCTCGCCCCGGAGATCACGAAAGCCATACTCCGTGATCGGCATCCCATCGAGCTGACCGCGAAGCGCCTCGCGAACGAGGTCCGACTCCCCATCGCCTGGCAAGACCAGCACGCCCTCCTCGGAACCGGCTGACCGCCGGTCCCGACCACGGCAAGGCCACCCTCCGTCGCCGATCCGGCACGGGGCGACGTTTTCCCGGTTCTGCTAAGCGGCCATGTGGCCGACCACCCGCGATCATCGCGGGTTTTGTTGTACCACCAACAACGGCGTAAGAGACTTTCGCGATATCAATGGTGGGTTTGCCGCACCAGGACGGTCTCACGAAGCCGCCACGAAGCCCGACGACGCCGTAACCGACGGAAATGACGCCGGTATTTGGGCTGTCTAAAAAGGAAAAAAGACATTATATATCAATGACTTAAGTGCTGGCGGAGGGAGAGGGATTCGAACCCTCGATACAGCTTTACACCGTATAACGGTTTAGCAAACCGTCGCCTTCGACCACTCGGCCACCCCTCCTAGGAACGTCCGTTGCACGGCGATGCACCTTATCTAATTGTGCGTTGGCGGACTGTCAACGCGGGCGCCGGTGCGGGCCGGAAAGCAGGCCGGTAGGAGTCCCGAAACGCGCCTTGGCCGACGCTTACGCGGTCTTGCCTATTTCTTCGCCCAGCGTTGCACCGGTGAGGCGCGCTAGTTCCGCGAGGCTCGTGGCGAAGACGCAATAGGGGTGGCCGGCGGCGGCGTAGACCGTCTCAAATCGACCGAGGCTGGTGTCGATCGCCATCGGCAGGTCACGCTCATGTGCCACTGGCGCGACGCCGCCGATGGCAAAACCGGTGGCATCGCGCACCATATCCGCGTCGGCACGTTTGGCCTGGCCTTCGAGGCCAAGCACCGTAGCGAGCGCCTTGGTGTCGCACTGCCGGTCGCCGGCGACCAGCGCCATCACTGGCTGGCCGGCGACCGCGAAGACCAGGGATTTGACGATACTGCCGAGCTCGGTGCCGATACTGTCGGCGGCGTCCTGGGCGCTCCGTGCCGTCTCGTTGAGTTCGATCACTTCAGCCGGCGATCCCGCTTCGGCCAGCCAGGCGCGTACGCGCAGGACGGAAGGGTGCTGCAAGTTAGACATGGCCGCGGCTAATCTTCGCCTTGCTCAGGAAAGGCGCCGGCCCAGATTGCGCCGACGCGTGGCACAGCACGGCCGCGCTTCACCGCCGGGCGCGCCCAGATGTCATCGAACCAGCGCCGAAGATGCGGGTAATTCGCCCACGCAATCTCGTGCCACTCGAAGCGTGAGACCCAGGGCCAGGTGGCAATATCAGCGACGCCATAGTCCGGTCCGGCGAGATATTCACTCGCCCCCAGACGGCTGTTCATGACCCCATAGAGGCGATGGGTCTCGCGCAGATAACGCGTCCGCGCATAGGCAATTTCGGGCTCCAATTTGGTCCTGAAGTGGTGCGTCTGACCGAACATCGGGCCGACATTCGCCATCTGAAACATGACCCACTGAATCTCTTCCATATGGCGGCGCGGATCAGTGGAAATAAACCGCCCGGCCTTGTTGGCGAGATAAATCAGGATGGCACCGGATTCAAACAGCGAGATCGGCGCGCCGTCCGGCCCGTCGGAATCGGTGATCGCCGGAATCTTATTGTTGGGGCAGAGCTTGAGAAACGCCGGATCGAACTGTTCGTCCGCGCCGATATTGATCTCATGTACCTGATAGTCCCAGCCAAGCTCCTCCAGCAGGATCGAGACCTTGAAGCCGTTCGGTGTCTGCCAGGTGTAGAGATCGATCACGCACGGCTCTCCTTGGGCATGATCTCGTCCCAGTTGCCGCAGCCGTCGCGTGCCGCCATACGTGCCTGCCAAGCGATGATCGCCGGCCATTCGGCGATGTCGATTTCGGCGTCAGCAACATAAGCAACGACGGTAAAGCATGCGACATCGGCAATTGTCGGCGACCCGCCAACGATGAATTCTCCGCCCGCCAAATGGGCATCAAGCACGCCCAGCGCATCGCGCGAGGCTTTTTGTAGCTGCTCGACAACCGCCGGCGCGCCGTTCTGAAATTTGATCTGGCTGCGTGCCCGCGTGATATTCCACAGCCTGTCGGCCTGCCAACACAGCCATTCGCGCACCCGAAGGCGCTCGTTTTCTGTACTGCCGTCCAGCGACGTAAACTGTTCGGCGAGATAAACCAAAATGACGTCCGACTGGCAGATTGTCTTGCCGGCGTGAACAATTACCGGCACTTGGGTGAACCGGTTCAAGCCCAAGAAGGCGGGTTCTTTATGCTCGCCTTTCATGAGGTCAACATGGTGATAGCTATGCGGGATGCCGCCCATGCTCAACATCAGGCCGACCTTGCAGGACGGGATGGAAATATAGTGCCCGTATAATTTTACCGATTTATCATTCACCGATGACCTCTCATTCTGCCGTTTGCCCGGCCGACGAAGCGTCTAAATAGGCCTGGTTTACACAATTGATCAGGCTGCCATCACGTAAATAGGCAGCCGCCGTCGCCGCTGCGCCCCCGCGAATCTCGGCAAAGGTTGTCTCGGAATAGAACGAGCAATGCGGCGTGATGCAGAGCCGCCCGCGCAGCCATTCCTCATCGGCAAGCCAGGCCGAAATCAGCGGATGGCTTTCCGGCGGCTCCTCGGGAAAGACGTCGAGCGCGGCGGCAGCAAGCGGGCCGTCGCGCAAGCCCCACTCCAACCCGTCGAGATCGACCAACCCGCCGCGGGCGCAATTGACGAAAATCGCGCCCGGCTTCATCGCAGCCACGCTGTCGCGATTGATCATATTGGAGGTTTCGTCGTTGAGCGGTGTGTGAATGCTCACCACATCGGCCCAGGCCAGCACCTCTTCAAGGCTGTGAAAGCGCCTGACGCCGAGGGAATTGTCGTGCCCGGTGGGAAGATAGGGGTCGTAATAGCCGGGTGTCATGCCGAAGCCCTTGGCGCGGAGCAGCACCCCGGTGCCGATCCGCCCGCAGCCGATGACGGCAAAATTCTGGTCGCGCACACGGCGCATCGCCGGCGCGCCGCCCCATTCCCAACCGGCCGCCATATCGGGCCGCAGCGAACGGTCATACGTCATCAGCCCGCGCATCAAGGCGAGCGACATGGCAAGCGTTGAGCTCATCACATCGGTGAAATCATAGGTCGGCACGTTGCACACTGGAATGCCGCGCGCACCGCAAGCCTCCAGACCCATGCGATCATATCCGATGCCGCAGCGCACAATGATGCGGCAATTTTTGAGCTTGGAAACCAGCGCCGCATCGACGATCACGTTCTGCCAGGCGAGGACGGCGTCACAGGCGGCCCAGGATTCATCGGCGACCTCTTCCGCCCGGGCGCAGCGATGAATTTCGATTTCTGCGGTGTCGCCGAGCGCCTCTTGCTCGACATCCGCGGCGCCCGGGAATTGGGCGTCTGGAATCAGGATTCTCATGTTTCGTCCTTTCCGGCCGCGGCCGCATCTTCACCGAACATCACGGCCCGTGCTTCATCATCGAATTCGGAGGGCGCCTTGCGCGTGTCAGCCAGCACGGCAAGGCCGCGTTGCACCGCAGGGCGTGCCAACAGGCGCTCGAACCACGCCCCTACATTGGCATAGGGTTCCAGAACCGTGGCTTGCTTGGCGTAATCGCGGGTCCAGCCGAAGAGCGCCATGTCGGCAATGGAATAGCCGCCAGCGATCCAATCCTGTCCCTCAAGCTGTGTGTCCATAACGCGCAGCAGGCGCGCCGCCTCGGTATTGTAGCGCTCGATCGCGTACGGCACCTGTTCGCTGGCATAGTGATTGAAATGATTTGCTTGGCCGAAAAACGGACCGACTCCGCCCATCTGAAACATCAACCATTGCAGCACGTCATATTTGCCGCGCGCGGTATCGGCAAAAAACTGCCCGGTCTTCTCGGCCAGATAAAGCATGATGGCGCCGGATTCGAACAGCGTGACCGGCGCCCCGTCGGCGCCATCGGAATCGACAAGCACCGGAATCTTGTTGTTCGGGTTGAGGGCGATAAACTCCGGCGTGTACTGCTCGCCCTTCAGGATATTCACCGGGATCACGGTGTAGTCGAGGCCCAGTTCCTCAAGCAGGATGGTGATCTTCCAGCCGTTCGGCGTCGGCCAATAATAGAGTTCAATCATCGCACTGCTGTCGCCGCTATCGCCGCTATCGCCGTCATATTTTCTGGCCGACGCCTAGCGCGCCGAAAATTGTTTGTCGCCGAACATGACCGAGCGTTGCTCTTCGGTAAATTCGCGCTTCTTGGCTTGCTCGTCTTTCATCACGTCGAGACCCCGACGCACCGCCGGGCGCTGGTACATGCGGTCGATCCATTTGGAAAGATGGGGGAAGTCTTCAAGCGTCTGACCCTGGTTTTTCCACACGCGCATCCATGAGAATAACGCCATATCGGCGATCGAATAATCACCGGCGACGTAGTCACGATCAGCCAGGCGCGTGTCGACCACCCGGTACAACCGCGTTGCCTCGCGGGTGTAACGATCGATCGCGTATTCCAATTTTTCCTCCGCATAATTGCGGAAATGGTGGCACTGGCCAAGCATCGGGCCGACATTGCCCATTTGGAAGAATAGCCATTGCAGCACGTCGACGCGCCCGCGTTCATCGGCGGGGATAAATCTTTTATGTTTCTCGGCATAGTGCAAGAGGATCGCGCCGGATTCGAAGATCGAGATCGGCTCGCCGTCGGCGCCGTCCGGATCAACAATAGCTGGCATTCTGTTGTTGGGAGCAATCTTGAGAAAATCGGGCGCGAACTGATCGCCCTCGATGATGTTGACCGGGATGATCTTATAGTCGAGCCCCAATTCCTCGAACAGGATGGTTATTTTCCAGCCATTCGGGGTCGGCCAATAGTAGAGATCAATCATCGTTTCCTCCTAAGCTCCACGGCGGCAGAATGGCGCGACGCCGCCGGGTTGGCAAGCTACCCGTTCCGTGGGAGCATTGCCCGGCTAATCAGGCGTCTTGCGCAGAGGTGAAGGAGCTAATGAACATGTCGGCAGGCGAGGTGAATGCGGATTTCTCAGAGCGTGTAAGGTGCGATACGGGCGCCATGGAGTGGCAACCAAGCCCCGTTGCCGGTGTGTGGCGCAAGCGCCTGGAATTGTCGGGCCCGGCAGAATCCGGACGCGTCACGTCTCTCGTGCGCTTCGACCCCGGCGCGCAATTTCCCACCCATGGCCATCCCGATGGCGAGGAAATATTAGTGCTCGACGGCACGTTCAGTGATGAAGACGGCGACTACCCCAAGGGTACGTTCCTGCTCAATCCGGACGGCTCGCACCACACGCCTTATTCCGCAGATGGCTGCCTGCTGTTCGTCAAACTGCGCCAATTCCCGGGCGCCGGACGCGCGCCGGTGCAGGTCGACACATTGAGCGCGCCGTGGAAGGGAACCGGAGTCTCCGGCATCAACCAATTGGCACTCCACCATGATAAAGCCAACGGCGAGAAGATCAGCCTTTACCGCCTGACGCCTGGCTGTGAAGTATCCGAGCACACGCATCCCGGCGGCGAAGAAATATTCATCCTGGAGGGCGGGCTAGAGGACCAATATGGACGCTACGCGCAGGGTTGCTGGGGACGCAGCCCCGCCGGCAGCCACCATTGGGCCAAATCCGAAACCGGCTGCCTGTTCTACGGCAAGCTCGGCCATCTGAGTTAACTGACCTACGATGACGCGCGAGAAGCCAATCTAGCGGCGCCACCAACCGGAGTGCGTTTGCATTTCGGCAAGCGCAACCGCGCGCCCGAGCTTATGCGAGGTAGCCCCCACGGAGTCAGCTGGAGCGGATGCGACCGCCCGGCGTCTGAGGGAACTGATAAATCCTACGCCAGCGCGTCAATGGCGGCGCTGGTCGAGATGACCGGGGCGTAGCAATCGTTGATCTGCGCCAGGGTCTGATCGTGCAACGGCTGGGTGGTGCCGCAAGCGTCACCGATCACCACCGGCATATAACCCATGTCACGCGCACTGCGTACCGCCATCTCGACGCACCAATCGGTGTGATAGCCGGAAATAAGAAGGGTGCGGGCGCCCCATTGCGCCAGCCAGCGCTCAATCGGCGTGCCGGTAAAAATGCTCCAGGCGGGATAGATCAGGGTGATGTCATCCGGCTGCATAATTGCCTTCACCTCCGGCACCAAATCCGCTTCCCACTCTTTCTGTGCGGCGTCGCCGGTATAGTCCTTGTTCCAATGGCCGTATTGCGCTGCGTCCATTTCGGTCAATGGCCGGCGCTCGCCGATGAAGCGGTCATAGCGTAGCCACAGAAACGGCATGGCGCGGCCGCGGCAGGCGGCGGCGAGGCGGAGGATATTGTGCAGCGATCCGCCCTGCTCGCGCGCGCCCTGCCAAATCTTCTCGGAGCTAAGCACACCCTTCGGATCGAGGATGCTGTTCTGTGCGTCTGTGTTGACGAAGGCGGCGGCGCCAGCAAACAGCGCTTTGAAATCCAAACCCCGCCACTGCGGGTGTAATTCAGGCAGCATTTTTTTACTATTCCTGCACTGGTCATGCACTGGTCATGCACTGGTCATGCACTGGTTTTTGAAAACCCAGCGCGAGCTTAGTGCATACTGTCAGCGATGACGATAAAGCGGAAATGCCAGAGGCCATGATTCAGCCGCGAAACATGCACCTGGGCCATTATGTGGCACTCTTTGCGGCGCTGGTGTTTGCCGTGGCGCCCCTGCTCTGGCTGCTATCGGTCAGCTTCAGGCCACTCTGGGAATTTTATGTTGTGCCCATACATTGGCTGCCGCAGGAGCCGACGCTGGAGAATTATCGCAACGTCTTTTACCCGTATATCGACCCGGCGGGCTGGCCACAAACCTCTTCCTGGCCCGCCCTCGTCACATCCGGTGTGGTTGCGGCCTCTGCGACATTTCTCTCGATTGTTGCCGGCCTCATGGCAGCTTTCGCCATCTCGCGGCATGGCGCCGGCGGGCCCAGGATGCTGCTCTATATTCTCTCCTTCCGCATGGCGCCGCCGATGGCGGTGGCCATTCCCGTGGTTGCGGTCATCACCACCGTCGGCCTGCGTGATAGTTTTTCTGGCCTGATCTTGGTCTACGCCGCCTACACCGTGCCGATCTCAACCTTGATGCTGAAAAGCTTCATCGATCAGGTGCCGGTGGAGATCGAGGAAGCGGCGATGATGGACGGCTTGTCGCGCTGGCACAGCTATTTCTTTGTCACCCTGCCACTCATGCGGAGCGGGTTGGCGGCGACAATTCTGTTCATTTTTATCATCTGCTGGGGTGAAGGCGCGCTGGCGCTGGCACTCACCGCCGGGCGCTGGGTCACCATTCCGGTGCAACTCGTCAACAAGGTTTACAGCCCGCATGTGCAGGGTGCGCTCGCCGTCCTCGCCTTGCCGCCACTGCTTATTCTCGGATTCTTAATCCAGCCGCATCTAAGCCGCGGCTTCACCTTCGGCGCGGTAAAAAATTAGAGCGTGCGCTCGCTCTCGGCGATTTCCATATCGTTGGACGAAATATCCTGCACCGACATCAGCCCGTCAGCGGCAAATTCCCAATGCTCGTTGCCGAAGCTGCGGTACCATTGGCCGGTATCGCGGTGGCGCCACTCACTGATGAAGCGCACCGAAATACGGTTGCCAAAGAATGACCACATCTCCTTCTTGAGGCGGTAGTCCTGCTGGATCGGCCAGCGCTCCAAGAGGAAGGGCAGAATCCCCGATCGCCCTTCCACGAAAATATCCTTATACCGCCATTTGGTATCTTCGGTGTAATCGCTGGGCACGACCTCGGCCACCCGCGCGTTCCAAATATCTTCAGCGTTCTGCACCATTTGCCGTGCGCTCGCTTCGGTAAATGGGGGTGTGATGCGTTCCGGCATTTTCGATACTCCTTGGCTTAGCCGTTAAGCTTTTTGTTCAACATGTCGTTGGCCATTTGCGGATTGACCTTGCCCTGACTGGCTTTCATCACCTGGCCGACGAACCAGCCCATCAGCTTGTCTCTGCCGCTCTTATATTCGGCCACCTTGTCCGGATTGTCGGCGATGATCTGATCGACCACGGCCTCGATGGCGCCGCTATCGCTGACTTGTTTGAGACCCTGCGCCGCGATGATGGCGGCCGCCTCGCCGCCGCTTTCGAACATGATCTCGAAGACTTCTTTAGCGATACGGCGCGACAGCGTTTTGTCGGCTACCCGGTCGACCAGGCCGCCAAGCTGGGCGGCGGAAACGGGTGACGCGGCGATCTCCAACCCGGCTGCGTTGAGCGCGGCGAAAAGCTCACCCATCACCCAATTGGCGGCCAGCTTGCCGTCGCGCCCGGCAGCCACCTGCTCGAAATATTCCGCGGTCTCCTTCTCGGCGACCAGCACGCCCGAATCATCGGCGCTGAGACCATACTCGGCGATAAAGCGCTGCTTCTTGGCATCCGGCAGCTCGGGAAGTTCGCGGCGCAATTGCTCGACCCAATCGGCGTCGAGTTCGAGCGGCAGCAGGTCCGGGTCGGGGAAATAGCGATAATCATGTGCCTCTTCTTTTGAGCGCATGTTGCGTGTCACACCTTGATTGGCATCAAACAGACGCGTCTGCTGATCGATCTTGCCGCCCTCTTCCAATATTTCGACCTGGCGCGACGCCTCATATTCAAGCGCCTTCATGACGAAGCGCACGGAATTGACGTTTTTGATCTCGCAGCGCGTGCCGAGCGGCGCGCCTGGGCGGCGGACCGAAACATTGACGTCGCAGCGCAGCGAGCCCTGCTCCATATTGCCGTCACAACTTCCGATACACCGCACGATCGAGCGGATCTTGCGGATATATGCGCCGGCTTCTTCAGGCGAGCGGATGTCGGGCTCAGAGACAATTTCCATCAGCGCCACGCCGGCACGGTTGAGATCGACAAAGGTGGCGTCGGCGCGCATATCGTGGATACTCTTGCCGGCATCCATCTCCAAATGAAGACGCGTAATGCCGATCAGCCGCGTCTCGCCATTCTCAAGATCGATTTCGATCTCGCCACGGCCGACGATGGGCTGGCTGAATTGCGATATCTGATAGCCCTGCGGCAGATCGGGATAGAAGTAATTCTTACGGTCAAAAACCGAATAAAGATTTATCTCAGCGCCCAGCGCCAGGCCGGTACGCACCGCCTGTTTCACGCATTCGCCGTTGATCACCGGCAGCATGCCCGGCATCGCTGCATCCACCAGCGAGACCTGGGTATTGGCCTCGGCACCGAAATCGGTCGGCGCGTCGGAAAAGAGCTTTGCGTGGCTCACCACTTGCGCGTGGATTTCCAGCCCAACGACCACTTCCCACTCGCCGCTCTCGCCCGCGATGCGGTAACTGCTCATGCCGCGCGTTCCGTGAGCCAAGCCGGCTTAGCGCTAAACGCAGCCGCCGTCTCCAAAAACTGCGCCGCGTTCAACATGCGCGCTTCGTCAAACGGCTGGCCGAGCAGCTGTAAGCCGAGCGGCAGGCCGTCATTGCTAAGGCCAGCCGGCACCGAAATGCCGGGCAGGCCCGCCATACTCGCCGGCACGGTAAAGACGTCGTTCAAATACATCGCAATGGGATCGTCCATTTTCTCGCCGATGGCGAAGGCCGGCGATGGCGCGGTCGGCGTCAGCACCACATCGACCTTTTCGAACGCAGTCTGAAAATCGCGCGCAATCAGAGTACGCAGTTTCTGCGCCTTCAAATAATAGGCGTCGTAATAGCCGGCCGAGAGCACGTAGGTGCCGATCATGATGCGGCGCTGCACTTCGGCGCCAAAGCCTTTTGCCCGCGTGCGCTCATACATATGCGTTAAATCGCTGTCCGCCTCGCGCAGGCCAAAGCGCACACCGTCATAGCGCGCCAAGTTGGACGAGCATTCCGCCGGCGCCACGATGTAATAGGTCGGCAGCGAATATTTCGTGTGCGGCAGGGATATATCGACGATCTCGGCGCCCGCCGCCCTGAACCACTCGGTGCCTTGGCGCCACAACGTCTCGATCTCCTCGGGCATGCCGTCGAGGCGATATTCGGCCGGCACACCGATGCGCAACCCTTTTACGTCGCCGTTCAGCGCCGCCGTGTAATTCGGCACCGGCACATTAACCGAGGTCGAATCCTTAGCATCATATCCGGCCATAGCGCGCAGCATCAGGGCGGCATCTTCGACGCTACGGGTAAGCGGCCCGGCCTGGTCGAGCGACGAGGCAAAGGCGATGAGACCCCAGCGCGAGCATCGGCCATAGGTGGGCTTGAGGCCGACGATGCCGCAAAATGCCGCCGGCTGGCGGATCGAACCACCGGTGTCGGTGCCGGTAGCACCGAGCGCTAGGTGCGCAGCCACCGCCGCCGCCGAGCCGCCCGAGGAGCCGCCCGGCACCAGCGGCTTGTCGTCGCTCTGTCGGCGCCATGGGTTGATGACATTGCCGTAATAGCTGGTGACGTTAGCCGAACCCATGGCAAATTCGTCCATGTTCGCCTTGCCCAGCATCACCGCGCCCTCGCGCCATAGATTCTCGGTGACGGTGGATTCATAAGGCGGCTCAAAGCCGTCCAAAATATGCGAACACGCAGTCGAGTGAACGCCGCGGGTGCAATAGAGATCCTTAATCGCAAGCGGCACGCCTTCCAACAGGCCGCCCTCGCCCGCTGCCAGTCGCTTGTCCGCGGCGTCCGCTCGGGCGCGCGCCAGGTCGAAGGTTTCGAACACGAGCGTGTTCAACTCGCGTGCGGCTTCGGCCGCGGCGATATGCGCGTCAGTCAGCTCGCGGGCCGAGAATTCTCGCGCGTCGAGGCCGGCGCGCGCGGCGGCGATCGTCAAATCGGTCAGTGCGCTCATTCGATCACCTTGGGGACGACGAAAAAGCCGTCTTCAGTATTCGGTGCATCGGCCAGCAAATCCTCGCGCGGCACGGCCGCTCCGGCCACATCGGCGCGCAGAGGCAGCTTCACCGCGACGACGCTGGTCATTGGTTCGACCCCCTCGGTATCTACTTCCGAAAGCTGCTCAACCCAAGTCATGATGGCGTTTAATTCGTCGGCCAAGCCATCGGTCGCGTCATCCGCGACTTCGATACGCGCCAATTTTGCGATGCGCAGCACGGTGGCCTTATCAATTGCCATGTGTCAGGGTACCCAAGCTGTAAAACACTGCGAAATAACTTTTGCGGGCGCCATTACCTTCAAGTTTTTCAAAGCCTTGGCTCCGCGAAAGGCGGCGAAGGTAACACCAGGCCGGGTGAACCGCAATATGACGCTCATGTCCCTCGACGAGTTGGCCGATAGGCTGCCGGCGATGTCCCGCTTGATCGGCCTTGATCCCGGCAGCAAGACAGTGGGCATGGCCTTATCAGATCTCTCACGCATGATTGCGAGCCCGGCGGAACAGCTCAAGCGCGGCAAATTTACCGATCTCGCAGCGCGTATTGAGACATTGATCAAGGCCGAGCACGTCGGCGGCATCGTTGTCGGCCTGCCCCTCAATATGGATGGCTCGACCGGACCAAGCGCCCAATCGGCGCGCCAATTCGCAGAAAATTTGGCGGAACGGCTGAATATACCGGTGGCACTGTGGGACGAGCGTCTATCGACGGCGGCGGTGGAGCGCACCTTGATCGAAGCCGATCTCTCGCGCCGCCGCCGCGCCGAATTGGTCGATAAACTCGCCGCCGCCTATATCCTGCAAGGCGCATTGGATTATCTGGCGCGTCGAGGCTAACTCTTAGCGGGTGCGGGTTCGCCGGATTCGGCGAGGACACCGCGCTGAATCACCAAAGTGGCGAGCACGACGATGACGATGCCAGGGATCGTCATCGCAGTTGGCAGGCCCCGGCCTAAGGCCCAGTCAAACACCAGGACGAAGGCCGGAATTAAATAAGAATAGGACTGCACGCGGGTCGCGCCGATCACCAGAGAGGTCGACTGAATCATGAAAAAGGTCAACATGGTCGGGCCGATGGCGAGCCATGCCAAGGCGCCCCAGACGCTGCCATCGATCGTCCCCCAGGGAACCTCGGCGAACTCAACATTGGCAACGGCCACAAAGAGGACGGTGACCATTACCATGATCCAAAAACTCATCACTGCCACCGGCTCACCGCGGTACAGCTTCGGAATTAGCGCAGCGTATAGGCCCATCGATATGCAGCCCGCAAAAAACAGGGCATCGCCCCTGTTCAGCTCAAGCGCGACTAGCCGTTCGGGATCGCCTCGAAATATCACCCAGAGCGTGCCCACCAAGCCGATTAGGAGCGCCGCAAAGCGGTAGCGCCCGAGGCGCTCGCGCATCAAAATCGCGCCGTAGATGGCGGTGAATCCCAGAATCGTCGTCGAAATGGCGCTGGTGTTGAGGGAATCGGTGTATTTCAAGCCTTCAAACATGGACCAAAAGAAAATAGTCGAGAGCAGGGATAGCAGGCCATAGCGCCACAGGCCGGAGAGCCCGGGCCAGCGTATGCCGTGGCGCCATAATATATAGGGTGTAAACAGAAGCGCCGCAGTGCCGAAGCGCAACGTCATCAAAACGCCGGCCGGCATGGAATCGGCAATTTCATCTCCGACGCTGAAAATCGTAGCGATGAAGAACATCCCCAAAACGGCAATAACATGCGCCGCCGTGATGCTCACCGGCTCGGTCCGATTTCGATCACACCGCGTTGGATGACCAGGCTGGCAATCAGCACGATGGCGACCCCGGGGAACGTCATCAGCGGCGGCAGGCCGCGTCCGATGGCCCAATCGACCAACAGCACAAACGCTGGAATGAAATAGGAATAGGCCAGAACGCGCGTCGGCCCAATGCGCGGTGTTGCGAACTGAAACATGAAAAATGAAATAACCGTGCTGACCACGGCGAGATAAACCACTGCGCCATAGACAGCCAACTCGGTTTCCGCCCACGGCGAAGAAGCCAAATCCTTGCCGGCAATGGCGAGGTAAAGGATGGCGCTGAACAACAACACCCAAAAGGTGGTGACGGCGGTCGGCTCGCCCGTGTGAAAGCGCTTGATAAAGACGCCATAGAGACCGAAAGCGACACAGCCGGCGAGAAAGATCAAATCCCCCTTGTTCACGGCGAGCGTAACCACGCGCTCCGGATCGCCGCGGAAAATAATCCACAACGCGCCCAGCAATCCGAGCGCCAAAGCGGCAACGCGATAACGCCCAAGGCGCTCGCCAGCGATGAAAAAAGCAAAGATACCGGAGAGCACGGGAACGGTCGTAAAGAGCGCGCTTGTATTGAGCGCGCTGGTGTGGCGCAGCGCCTCGAACATGCACCAGAAGAATATCACCACGGTCAGCGCTATCACCGCGTAGCGCCAGATGGCTCCCCATCGCGGCCAGGTCAGGCCGTGGCGGAAATGTACGTAAATTCCGATAATTATTGCCGCGAGCCCGAACCGCAGCAGCATCAGGACGCCCGGCTCGAAGGCGTTGGCAATCTCCTTGCCGACCGGAAAGGAGGTAGAAACCAACAGATTGGCGATCAGCGTGATGGCGTGTACGGCCATAACGCCGCCTGACGGCGCAGGGGGGGGATGAGGGTGATTATTCATGGACCCACGAAGATCGGTTATCCGGGCCGCTTCGTCCAGCACCGATTCGCGCACCGAACGCATGTGAAGCGCTCCGAGACATCACGGGCCAGCGGCAAATTCTCCTATGAATTGAAACCCTTGGCAGCGGCCCCATCGTGCGTGTTGCCGCTCTGGCGCGGCAGCGCTATTAACCGCTCTTAATGCAGCCCCTGTCGCGTCCCAATGCGCTTGCCCAGCGTGACCTGCTCGGGATTGAAGGTCTTTCCCCCGACACGGTATCGGCGATTCTCGATCTATCCGAAACCTATGTCGCGCTCAACCGCAACGCCCAGAAGAAATCGGACATATTGCGTGGCCGCACGCTGATCCTTTTATTTTTCGAAACTTCGACGCGTACCCGCACTTCGTTCGAGCTCGCCGGCAAGCGCCTCGGCGCCGATGTCATCAATATTTCCGTCGCCTCGTCGGCGATCAAAAAGGGCGAAACCCTGATCGATACGGCGATGACGCTGAACGCCATGCATCCCGATGTCATCGTTGTCCGCCATCCGGACGCCGGCGCGGTTCGTCTGCTTGCCAATCACGTCAATTGCTCGGTCATTAATGCCGGCGACGGCAGCCATGAGCACCCCACTCAGGCCTTGCTCGACGCCCTCACCATCCGCAACCATAAGGGCCGCCTCGATGGTCTGCGGGTGGCGATTTGTGGCGATGTCATGCACAGCCGGGTTGCGCGCTCGAATATTCTTCTGCTCACCATGATGGGCTCACAAGTGCGGCTGATAGCGCCGCCGACCCTACTGCCGCCCGCCATCGAGCGCCTCGGCGTCGAAGTTTTTCACGATATGCGGCGCGGCCTCGAGGAATGCGACATCATCATGATGCTGCGCCTCCAGGCGGAGCGCATGCAGGGCACTTTCGTGCCATCAACGCGCGAATATTTCCGCTATTTCGGCCTCGACGAAGCCAAGCTCGCGATGGCCCGACCGGATGCGCTGATCATGCACCCTGGGCCGATGAACCGCGGCGTTGAAATCGACAGCCGCGTCGCCGACGACATCACCCGGAGCGCTATTTTGGAACAGGTCGAGCTCGGTCTGGCGGTGCGTCAGGCGTGCCTCGACATGCTGGGGCGCGACCCCGAGAGCGTGTGAGCAGGCCATGACCGATAAACGCACCGCCTATATCAACGCTCGCCTGCTGGACCCGGAAAGCGGGCTCGACGCCCTCGGCGGCCTGTTGACAGAGGGCGCGCACATCACCGATCTCGGCCCAGGCCTCTTTGCCGATGGCGTGCCAGAGGGCATCGAAACTGTAGATTGCGGCGGCCATTGCCTGTCTCCCGGGCTGGTCGACATGCATGTCCATCTGCGCGAGCCCGGCCACGAGCATAAGGAAACCATCGCCACCGGTAGCCAGTCGGCACTGGCCGGCGGTGTGACCAGTCTGTGCTGCATGCCCAACACCGACCCAGTGATCGACAATGTTGGGCTGATCGAATTCATCCACCGCCGCGCGCGCGAAGCCAAGGGCGCCAAGGTGTTCCCGTTTGCCGCCGTCACCAAGGGGCTGGGAGGCAAACAATTGACCGAATTCGGCATGCTGGCCGAGGCCGGCGCAGTGGCGTTCACTGATGATGGGCTGCCAATTTCCGATAGCCAGGTGATGCGCCGCGCACTGAGCTATGCCAAAACATTCGACCTGCTAATTTCGCAGCATGCCGAGGATCTTTCTCTGTCCTCATGCGGTTGCATGGCTGAGGGCGAGGTCGCCACCCGCCTCGGCCTCGACGGCATTCCGGAGATCTCCGAGACCGTGATGGTGGAGCGTGATATCCGCCTGGTCGAGCACACCGACGGACGCTATCACGTCGCCCATATCTCGACCGCCGACGCCGTGGATTGCGTACGCCGCGCCAAGGCGCGCGGGTTGCGGGTCACCTGCGAAGCCGCGCCACATCACTTTTCCCTCACCGATCTCGATGTCGGCGATTACCGCACCTTCGCCAAAATGGCGCCGCCGTTGCGAAGCGAGACCAACCGCGCCGCCATCGTCGAAGGCCTGAAGGACGGCACCATCGATGCCATCGCCACTGACCACGCACCGCACGATCAGGAGAGCAAGCGCCTGCCGATGGCCCATGCGGCGAATGGCATTGTCGGTCTGGAAACCCTGTTGCCGCTGTCACTGGAACTTTATCATGGCGGCCACATGCCCCTGCTCGAGCTGTTGCGTCGTCTGACACTGGCCCCGGCAGACCTGTTGAAATTGCCGGTCGGGCGCTTGCGCAAGGGCGCGCCGGCAGACCTCCTGCTGTTCGACCTCGAGGCGCCTTGGGTAGTGGACAGCACGAAATTTCGCAGCATGTCCAAAAATACGCCGTTCGATGGCCGCCCGGTGCAAGGCCGCGCCCTGCGGACGATCGTCGACGGGCGCACCTTGTTCACCGCCGAAACCTAAGGCCTCTACGTCATGCCCGATCCGATTAGTTGGGCGTATTCTTGGCCTTACTACGCGGTCGCTTTCGCCGCCGCCTATGTGTTGGGCTCAGTACCCGTCGGGCTGCTGCTCGCGCGCCTTTTTGGGCACGGCGATATCCGCGCCATCGGCTCGGGCAATATCGGCGCCACCAATGTGCTCCGCACCGGCAACAAGCCGCTCGCCGCAGCCACTTTGCTGCTCGACGGCGCCAAGGGTGCGGCGGCCGTCTTGTTGGCCGGCCAATATGGCCCCGACCTAGCCCTCGCGGCAGGCATTGCCGCGGTCATCGGGCATGTGGCGCCGGTCTGGCTGTTGTTTCGCGGCGGCAAGGGCGTGGCGACCAGCCTCGGCGTGCTGCTCGCGGTCGACTGGCGGCTTGGTCTAATCGCTTGCGCCGTGTGGCTCGCCGCCGCCGCAATCTTTCGCTATTCCTCGCTGGCAGCCCTGATCGCCTTGGTTTCGGCGCCGGGCTTCGGCTATTTGCTCGCCGGCCGCCAACTCGCCGAATTGGCAGCATTGCTGGCGGTCATCGTGGTCGTCAAACATCACGCCAACATCCGCCGTCTGTTGAGCGGGCGTGAATCCAGATTTGGCGCCGACAGGGGTAAATCAGCCAGCGGTTGACGGTTTGATGTTTATCTATTAATTGCCACCTATGGTTGATGCGCGCCCTCTTAGCGACAACGAACGTCTCGACTGGCTGCGCCTGTCGCGCAGCGAAAATATCGGCCCCATCACCTTCTTCGCGCTTTTGCAACGCTTTGGCGGCGCGGCACGGGCGCTCGACGCATTGCCGGAGTTGGCGCGCAGCGGCGGCCGCAAGCGCTCTATCAAACTGTTCTCCAAATCGGACGCCGAGCGCGAGATCGCTGCGCTTGAAAAAATCGGCGGCCGTTTCCTCGCCTGTCATGAGTGCGGCTATCCCGCACCGCTCGCCGCGCTTTCCGATTGTCCGCCACTGATCGCCATCCGCGGGCATGGCCATCTGCTCGAAAGTAATATCATCGCCATGGTGGGCGCGCGCAACGCCTCGGCCAACGGCATCCGATTCGCCTGCCACTTGGCGGCGGATTTGGGCGCCGCCGGTTTCGCCGTAGTCTCCGGCATGGCGCGCGGCATCGACACGGCGGCACATCAAGGCGCGCTCGAGAGCGGCACTCTCGCCGTGATGGGCGGCGGCGTCGATGTCGTCTATCCCAAGCAAAACGCCGCGCTCTACGAGGAAATCGTCGCGCGCGGTGTGGTAATCGGCGAGCCGCCGCTCGGCACCGTTCCCCAGGCGCGCCATTTTCCCCGCCGCAATAGAATCATATCAGGCTTGGCGCGCGGCGTCGTCGTCGTCGAGGCCGCGCCGCGTTCAGGCTCGCTCATAACCGCCCGCCTGGCGGGCGAACAGGGCCGCGAAGTATTCGCGGTGCCGGGCTCACCGCTGGATTCGCGCAGCCGCGGTTGCAACGGCCTGATCCGCGACGGCGCAATCCTGGTGCAAGGGGCTGAGGACATTATCGAAGCCTTTGCCGGCGTAATTCCCGACACCCTGGGTGAGCAACGAAACGACGAATTTGGCGCTCCGGACATGGTGGCGATGGGCGAATCGGAACTGGCTGCGGCCCGCCCTAGAGCGCTTGAACTGCTCGGCCCGAGCCCTGTTCCGATTGACGAGCTGCTGCGTCAGAGCAGGTTGACACCTGCCCTGCCACTCACCATCTTGTTGGAACTTGAGCTGGCGGGCCGCTTGGAACGCCATGTTGGAGGTCAGGTTTCGTTAATAGAATCAGTGTGATAATTCGCATTATTCCAGTTCGAGTATATTAGCTACATGAATGTCGTCGTCGTCGAGTCGCCCGCAAAGGCCTCGACAATCAATAAATATTTGGGGCCAGATTACGTGGTGCTGGCCTCCTATGGACATGTGCGCGATCTGCCGCCCAAGAACGGATCCGTCCGTCCAGACGAAAATTTTGAAATGACCTGGATGGTTTCGGACGGCGCCGAAAAAAATATCCGCGCCATCGGAAAAGCGCTCAAGAACGCCCAGCATCTCTATCTCGCCACTGACCCCGACCGTGAAGGCGAGGCCATCTCGTGGCATGTGATGGACGAGTTGAAGGGACGCAATCTCCTTGACGGTATTGCCGTCGAACGGGTCGTGTTTACCGAAATCACCAAAACCGCCGTCTTGGCCGCCATGGCCAATCCGCGCAAGCTCGATGACGACTTGATCGATGCCTATCGCGCGCGACGCGCACTGGATTATCTCGTCGGCTTCACGCTGTCGCCGATCCTGTGGCGAAAGCTGCCGGGATCGCGCTCGGCAGGGCGCGTACAATCGGTCGCGCTGCGCCTAATTTGCGAGCGCGAGGCCGCGATTGAGGCGTTTATCGCGCGCGAGTATTGGACCGTCGCGGCCAAGTTGAAGACCGCCGCCGGCGATGAGATCGAAGCACGCCTCACCCATCTCGACGGCAAAAGATTAGACAAATTCGACCTTGCGGACGAGGCCCGCGCGATGGCCGCGCGCGATCGCGTCGCAGCCGGCGAGCACGCCGTACGGGAAGTCGAAGCCAAGCGCACCCACCGCAATCCGTCGCCGCCGTTCACCACTTCTACCTTGCAGCAGGAAGCCTCGCGCAAACTGTCCTTCACGGCGCGCCAGACCATGGGCGTAGCGCAACAATTATACGAAGGCGTGGCGCTGGACGGGGAGCGCGTCGGGCTGATCACCTATATGCGGACCGATGGCGTCCATATTGCCGCGGAAGCCTTACAGCAGGCGCGCGCCACCATCGAACGTGAATATGGCGCACGCTATGTGCCGGATACAGTGCGTACCTATCGCGCCCAAGCTAAGAACGCCCAAGAAGCGCATGAAGCTATTCGCCCGACCGATCTCAGCCAGCTGCCTCAGAAGGTGCGTGGCATGCTCAGCACCGATCAGGCCCGGCTTTATGAGCTGATTTGGAAACGCACCATGGCCAGCCAAATGGCGAGCGCCGAGATCGATCAAACCGCCATCGTAATCGAGCCCGGCGACGGCAAACACACATTGCGCGCCACCGGCTCGGTAATCGCCTTTGACGGCTTTTTGCGCCTCTATCAGGAAGGCCGCGATGACGCCGCTGGCGAGGACGGTGATCGCCGGCTGCCTCAAGTGAAGAAGGATGAAGCACTTTCCCTCGCCACTGTTATCCCAGAGCAGCACTTCACCGAGCCGCCACCGCGCTTTTCTGAAGCGAGCCTGGTGAGGGAATTGGAACGGCTCGGCATCGGCCGGCCTTCCACTTATGCCTCGATCATATCGGTGCTCCAGGACCGCAATTATGTCCGCATCGAGCGCCGCCGCTTCATACCGGAGGATCGCGGCCGCATCGTCACCGTATTCCTGGAAAATTATTTCCGCCGCTATGTGGAGTATGACTTCACCGCCGCGCTTGAATCCGAGCTCGACAGTATTTCCGACGGCCAGATCGATTGGCACAAGGTACTCGCCGGATTCTGGACCGATTTCAAAGGCGCCATTGACGAAACCTCGGAACTGCGGATCACCCAGGTCATCGAAGTTCTCGACGAAACATTGGCACCGCACTTGTTTCCCGTTTCCGAAGATGGCAAGGACCCGCGCCTCTGTCCGACATGCGATGATGGCCGACTTAATCTAAAACTTGGCAAGCACGGCCCGTTCATCGGCTGCACAAACTATCCGGAGTGCCGCCATACGCGCCCGCTTAGCGGCGACGGCGACGCCGATACCGGGCCGAGAGAAATCGGCACCCACCCGGATTCAAAGCTGGCGATTACGCTCCGTAAAGGGCCCTTCGGCTATTACCTGCAATTGGGCGAAATCGCCGAAGATGGTAAAAGCAAGCCGCAGCGCGTTTCGCTGCCGCGTGACGTGGTGCCGGATACCGTCGATCTGGAAGCAGCACTTGGCCTGTTGTCGTTGCCGCGCGATGTCGGGGCCCATCCCGAAGGCGGCAAGATGATCACCGCTGGGATCGGGCGCTTCGGCCCCTACGTCAAACATGACGGCAAGTTCAAATCGTTGAAGAAAGACGACGACATATTGAGCATTGGCCTTAATCGAGCGGTTAGTTTGTTAGCCGAAGTCAGCTCACGCGGCGCCTCGGTGCTACGTGAGCTCGGCAAGCACCCCGACGACGACGCGCCGGTGACCATGAAGGAAGGCCGTTACGGCACGTATGTGCAGCACAAACGCACAAACGCTACCTTGCCTAAGGGGGCGGATCAAAACGCGCTCACCCTCGAAGAAGCCTTGGTGCTGCTGGCAGCGAAGGCTGGCAAGAAAAAAGGCAGCGTAAAAAAGAAGCCCGCCGCAAAGAAGAAGAGCGCCGCAAAGACTGGCGCCAAGAAGAAACCCGTCGCGAAGAAGAAAAAAAGCCCGGCCAAGGGGGCCGTCGGCGCTAACCAAGATAGCGTCGGGAATAGCTAAGCCCGTGCCGACCAGGCGCCGCGAGGCCGCGCCGTTTCCCGACAAGGACGAAATCCGCCGTTTTATCGCCGAAAGCAGTGGACGCGTCGGCAAACGTGAGATCGCCCGCGCATTTTCCATCACCGGCGATCAGCGCACGCAACTGCGCGAGATATTGCGTGCACTGCGCGAAGAGGGTGTGTTCGACCATCGCAAGAGTGGACCCGCTCAAAGCCTAAGCAGTCTACCCAATGTCTGTGTGCTAGTGGTCGACCGGATCGATTCCGACGGCGAACTTCGCGCCCGCCCACTCGACAAGACGGACGCGACGGAAATTCCAATTATCTACATGACGCCGGCAACGCCGAGCCAAGGCGCGCTTGGCGTCGGCGACCGGGTGCTGGCACGCCTCGAGCATCTCGACGACGGCAGCTATCAGGCCACGGCCATCCGCGTGCTCGAAGCCGGCGGCAAGCGCGTGATCGGGCTCTTTAGCCTCGACCGCGACGGTGGACGGATCCAACCGGCGGACCGCCGCGCGCGAAACGATTACCTCGTCACCAGCGAACATTGCGCCGGCGCCGAGACGGGCGAACTGGTGCTGGCAGAAATTCTGTCGGGGCGTCATCTCGGCCTGCCGCGCGCCCGCGTGACCGAACGCCTCGGAAATATGAATGATCCGCACAGCATCAGTCTGCTCGCCATTCACGCCAATTTTATCCCCACCCTTTTTTCCGATGCCGCTTTGGCTCAGGCCGAAGCCGCGCAGCCGGCGGCGCTCGATAAGCGCACGGATTTGCGCGCCGTCCCCTTGGTTACCATCGACGGGGTCGATGCCCGCGATTTCGACGATGCGGTCTGGGCCGAGGCCGATAGCGATCCCGCCAATCCAGGCGGCTGGCATATTCTTATCGCCATCGCCGACGTCGCCCATTATGCGCGCCATCGCGACGCGCTCGACCACGACGCGCGCGAGCGCGGCAACTCGGTCTATTTCCCGGACCGCGTGGTGCCGATGCTGCCCGAAGCGCTTTCCAACGGCCTCTGTTCGCTAAAGCCCGATGAGGACCGCGCCTGCCTCGCCGTGCATATCTACCTCTCCCAGGAGGGCGAGATACGGCGCCATGAATTCGTCCGCGCTCTTATGCGCTCCGCCGCCCGCCTCAATTACGCGCAACTGCAAAAGGCTCTGGACGGCCACCCCGACGACACGCTCGAGCCCTTGATGGCAGGCGTAGTCGCGCCGCTTTACGGTGCCTATTTGGCGCTCGAGGTGGCACGGCGAAAACGTGGGACTCTCGAACTCGACCTCCCCGAGAGAGAGATAAAATTGGCGCCTGACGGCAGCGTCGCACGTATTTCCGAAGCGCCGCGATATGACAGCCACAAACTGATCGAGGAATTCATGATCGCCGCCAATGTGGCCGCGGCGGAAACCCTGGAGGCGCACAAGATGCCGTGCGTCTACCGAACACACGATCAGCCCGACGACGCCAAACTGGAGGGTCTGCGCGAAATGCTGGCCGGGTTTGGTCTTAAGCTGTCGAAGAGCCGCCACATCACGCCGCTCAATCTCAATCAAATCCTCGCCAAAGCAACAGACGGGCCGAACCAACATCTCATCAGCACTTTGGTGCTGCGGGCTCAGGCGCGGGCCGAGTATTCGCCTAATAATATTGGTCATTTCGGCCTCGCCCTCAAACGCTATGCCCATTTCACCTCTCCCATTCGGCGCTATGCGGATTTGCTTGTTCACCGCGCCCTGATTACCGCTCTGGGCTTTGGCGAAGACGGCCTGCCGCCGGGTGTGGAAACGGAATTTACCGAAGTTTGTGCACATATTTCGCAGACCGAGCGGCGCGCCGTCGTGGCGGAGCGCGACGCCAACGACCGTTACACCACGGCCTATCTGGCTACGCATGTCGGCGCTGATTTTCCCGGTCGGGTCTCGGGTGTGGCGCGCTTCGGGCTGTTTGTTGAGCTTGACGAAACTGGCGCGGATGGGCTGATTCCGGCGCGCTCCCTGGGCGCCGCACGCCCACGCCATGACCCGGCCCGCCATTCCCTGTCGTTCGGCGCGACGCACGTCTCGATCGGCGACCGCGTTGTTGTGCGTCTCGCTGACGCCAATGCGCTGACCGGCGGCATGATCTTTGAACTTCTCGAATTGAATGGAAAGCCTTGGAAACAGCGCTCGGGAGGAGATCCGTCGAAGAAGCGTGGACGTGCCGGGAAGGCCCGCAAAGGCGGAAAACGGCACAGGGGAAAATAGCCGAAACCAGCCACCTCTGGCGCCGACGCCAATGCTGCGCTACCCTTGGATGGTTCGGGAGACAAGGGAGACGGGCGTGGCCAGACCAACGCCGTCGCAACGCCGCTGGCTGGAACGCGCAATCGCGCAGCCAGGCGGAAAATTGCCGCTGTTCGACGGAGAAGGGCGGCAAATCTCAAGCCGCACCGTGCGGGCCTGTCTCGGTGCGGGATGGGCAGAGCCGTGGCGCCACAACCCGATCAAACCGGATTGGATCATTTGTCGAATTACGCCGCAGGGCCGCGCGGCGATCGGCTACACACCCGAATAGAAGCACCGCACAACCGTGACACAAGAAAAGGTTGCGACGCTCCTGGCGGCGGATGGCGAAATACGTCAAACGACGGTTCGTGCCATGATCGCGGTCATCGCCTGCGCCGGATTGGTCGGCCTCACGTTCGGCTATACCCTGCCGCTGCTCTCCATCATCATGGAAAAGGCCGGCATCGGTTCCACCTTGATCGGCCTGAGCGCCGCCAGTGAATCGGCCGCCATTCTTTTGTTCGGCCCGTTGGTGCCGCGCATGATCGGCGCTCTCGGCCTCAGGAACGCGATGTTCGTGGGCATTCTGATTGGCGCCGTGGCGCTCGGCGCGCTGGCATATTTCGATCCCCTCTATGTCTGGTTTCCGCTTCGCTTCGTGCTCGGCGGCACCATCTTCCTGGTCCTCATCGCCAGCGATATCTGGGTCACTCAGGGCGCCAGCGCCGCACGCCGCGGGCGTATGATCGGCATCTATGGCACCGCCATTACCGGCGGTATGGCGGTCGGGGCGTTGCTGGTCGGGCTGATTGGAAGC
Source organism: Pseudomonadota bacterium (assembly GCA_027624955.1). Classification (NCBI taxonomy): domain Bacteria; kingdom Pseudomonadati; phylum Pseudomonadota; species Pseudomonadota bacterium. The sequence continues at coordinate 97,916 of JAQBTG010000004.1, read as the reverse complement.
GACGGCACGCTGCCTATATTTATCGGCGCCGCCATCTTCGCCAGCGCTGTCCTGCCGTTGGCCTTCGCCTACGGCCCGGCACCGGCGATGGAGGCCGCGGGAAAACTGCGCCCTCGGACCGTGCTGTTGGCGACGCCGCTGTTGGTCGCCGCCGTATTCGCTTTCGGCATAATCGATTCTTCGGCGCTTTCCCTGCTACCGGTCTTTGGTTTGCACCTTGGGATGAACGAGCAAACTTCGACCGTCCTGGTAACTGTTCTCGTCGCCGGCTCGATCCTGTTGCAATTCCCGATCGGCTGGCTGGCTGACCGTATTGATCGCATGCACGTCCTGCTGATTTGCGCCGTGGCCGGTACGGTGGCGGCGATATTCTTGCCTATTTCACTCGGCCACGACTGGGCGATGTGGATTTGCTTGTTCGTCGTGGGCGGCTCGATGGTCGGTCTCTACACCGTATCCCTGGCTATTCTCGGAGCCCGCTACACGGGCGGCGAGCTAGCCGCCGCGATCACGCTGTTCGCCATGATACTCGCCATCGGCTCGACCATCGGACCGCTGATCGGCGGTGGCGCGATCGATATCTGGGACCCGTTTGGCCTCAACGTCTTAATAATTGGTGCTTTTTGTCTGGTATTGGCGCTCGCGCTTTTTCTCGGCATCCGGCGGCGCAACGGCACTTAACTCCGGCGGCGCAGCTACACTTGACAGAGTTCAGACGGGCTGTATTGTCCGCTCGGATATCTGCCCTGAAAGAACTCAGAATTTAGACCATGGCCAAGGCAAGCAGCATCATAATCAAGCTCGTCAGCTCTGCTGGCACAGGCTTTTATTATACGACGCGGAAAAACCCGAAAACGCAGACCGAAAAAATGTTGCTGCGTAAATTCGACCCCGTCGTGCGCAAGCATGTCGAGTTTAAAGAAGCCAAAATAAAGTAGCGGGCGCCTGGCGCCATGCCATCAGCGACGCGCCGTTCTTTCTCGGCCCTAAGAGGAAGGTGGCGTTTGTCCTCACGTTCGATCCTCCCCGCCTTCCTGCTCTCCGTAGTACTCGCTTTCACCGCCGCAAGTTTGGCCAAAGCTGAGCCGACACCGGGCTGGAAGGCTTATACGTCAGGCAACCATGATCAAGCCGAAGCCATCTGGCGGCCGCTCGCCGAAGAGGGCGACTATCATGCCGCCTTTGGCATGGCTGTTCTTGCTCAATCCCGGAACCAGCATGAAGACGCCGCAGCGTGGTATGAACAGGCGGCGCGTGCGGGGCTAACCAGCGCCCAAGTGCTCCTCGGGTCTATGTATATCGATGGCCGCGGCGTGCCGCGCGACGCGGTGCGTGCCTATGCCTGGCTGCACCGTGCTACGTTGGATGGGCACGCAAATGCTGCCCGGGCGCGTGATGCTGTCGGTGCGGCGCTCACGCCCGATCAAGTCTCGCAGGCCGAAGCCTTGAGCCTCACGTTAAAGGCGCCCGAGTAAGGACAAAAATGTTGCTGGCGGCCGCCTTCAAGCGGCGATGACGACGCAATCCCGCCCGCCACGCTTTGCCGCGTAAAGCGCTTCATCGGCGCGTTTCAATTGCTGATCCGGAGATTCGGATGAGCTTTCGCGCATTGCCACGCCGACGCTCACCGTCACATCGATACTCCCTCTCGGCGTGGCGGCCTTGAAGGGCACACTGGCGATATCGTTGCGAATTCGCTCGGCGACCAACTGCGCACTTGCTTCGTTGGCATTGATCATCACGATGAGAAATTCCTCTCCACCCAGGCGCGAGGCCAAATCCTGGCCGCGCACGTTCAACTGCAGGCGCCCGGATAACTCTTTCAGCACTTGGTCACCGACATCGTGCCCGAAAGTGTCATTGACCATCTTGAAATGATCTATGTCGACCATGATCAGCGCGATATTACGATTTTCAGCGCTTCGATCCTTAGCGAGTCCGGCGAGATGGCGGGTGACGTATCGCCTGTTATAGAGCCCCGTAAGCCCGTCTGTGAACGCCATGTCGATGCTGTTTTCTAAGGCGCCGCGCAATTCTTCATGATAGTGCCGGTACCTAGCTTGCGTCAGCGACCGGGCTCGCGCTTCGCTCAAATCTATCGGCCGAATGATATAGTCACTAACGCCCAATTCTAATGCCTTGCTCACCAATTCGAGTTCCGAATTTTCAACGATAACCAGGATCGGGATATAGCGCGTCGACAAATTTGAGCGCAGCTGTGAACAGAGACGCAGCGGATCACTGCCAATCAAGCTGAGGCTTACGAACACCATGTGGTAGCTCTCTTCCAGCGCTTTCTGCATCGCTTCGATAGCATCTGACAGCACGTCCACGTGGCTGGTCTTATCGAATATCTCGGCAATCAGATCGCCCTCTGAGGAGTCTTCACCAACGAACAGAACGCGCTTGCCCAGCAACAGTTCGTTGCGGTTTTCAACATCGCGCAAAATATTCATCTGGCGCGATGTTTCTTCACGCAGGCGGAGCTCATCCAACAGGAATTTCACCCGCAACAGCGAGCGCAGCCGGGCAAACAGCGCCAGGTCGCGCACCGGTTTCGTGAGAAAATCATCGGCGCCAGCTTCGAGGCCGGCCACACGGTCCGATTGGTCGCTCAGCGCCGTCACCATGATCACCGGAAGGAGCGCAGTTGCCGGATTAGCCTTGATCCGCCGACACACTTCAAACCCATCCATCTCCGGCATCATCACATCGAGGAGGACGAGATCGGGCGGCCCTTTTAGTATTATTTCCAGCGCCTCGGCACCGCTGCTGGCGGTGATGACTTCATAATATTCCGCCGAAAGCTTGGCTTCCAGCAACCTGACATTAACAGGAATATCATCGACAACGAGGACACGTGCGGACATCTTGTTGCTCTACTGCCTCAAGTTGATAGCGAAGTCGAAATGCCGACACCTCGCGGAATTCAACATGGATCATGTCTGTGCAGCAGAAAGTCTACCGTCTGATGGTTAAGTTATAGTTATGATGAATTCGATCTATGGCGAAGTCGGCATCCAGCTCGCGGCGCTCGACCTCGATCCCGCCAAGCCGCTTATTTTGTGTGACGCGGATGAAGTTCTACTCGCCTTCCTGGCGGCGTTTGAGCGCTTCCTGCACGGCTGCGGCTATTTCTATCTGTGGCGCTCCTACGCCTTGGACGGCAATGTCCGTTTGCGCACTGACAGCAGCGAAGTCTCTAAAGACCGGGTGCGCGCGCTTATTGAAGAATTCTATGCCGGCCACGCTGCGACGCTGGCACCGGTAGCCGGCGCGGCAGAAGCTCTCAAGCGGCTCTCCGCGCGGGCGGATATCATTGTCCTGACCAATCTTTGGAGCGCGCATCTGGCGGCACGCCAACGCCAGCTTGCCAGCCAGGGCGTGCCCTATCCGGTGATATCCAACAATGGCTCCAAAGGCCCGGCCGTGGCCTGGTTCGCCGAACGTCTGCAAGCCCCGCTCTATTTCATCGACGACAGCCCACGCCACCATAGCTCGGTCGCGCGCGACGCTGCGCGAGCCGTGCGCATACATTTCATCGCCGAGCGCCGGCTCTCGGGCCTGCTCGGCCCGGCGGCACATTGTGATTACCGCACCGATACATGGCCCTCCGCCCGCCATGTGATCGAGCGTGACCTCGCGGCCAAGGGATATTGAGTAGAGTGGATCGCCGATAATTTAGACGATTTGGGCGTTGTGCAGAGCGCCGCTCGGCAAAGGCCCAATCAACACTCCGGCGCGGCGATCTCTTCGTAACGTTCCAGCACCGCGCGAACGGCGAAGTTGCCGTAATCGATATCATAATGATGCGCGACCCCAAGTGCGTTGATCAACACGCCGACTTCGAAATCCGGCTCCACATCGCCGCCCTGAAGCGGGAAATAAGCCATGCGGACCGGCCATACCTGTTCGTCCACCGCTCCATCCCCGGCCTCAGCACCTGGCAGCGCGTGTCCCCGCGGCGCGGCGAAAACGGCCGATACCTCGTAGGTTCCCTCGGAGGTCGAACCGTCGAACATCAATGCCGAGTAGCCGCTCTCGCCAGCGCGCATGCGCGCTATCATGCGACGCGAATATTCGCTCGGAAACAGCGTGCCCTTCGGCAGGGTCGCCACGGCCGCATTCGGCTTCGAATAAATCACCTTACCGCTGCCGCTGGCCGACAAGCTCGCCTCGCCTTCAATGCTTTCGGTCACGCCGCCATTGGCGAATTGACTGGATTGAAAGCGCAGTTTGCTGCCGTCCTTGGATTCCCAACCCGAAAAAGTCAGACCGATTTGGTTATTTGTATCCTGCGAAGTGGCCAGGGTGAGGTTGGTATGTTGATTCACATTCCAACCGTCACAGGCATCCACCCATTCGAAATACATTTCCCCGGAAGCGCCGATGATACCGCTCGATGATTCGGCGGTGGCAAGGGACATCCGATAGAGGCCGCGGTGCGGCGTGAACCATTTCTCAGCGGCGGCCACCAGAGTCGCTCCCGACAACCATCCCCCGGCCGCAAGGCATAGAGTCAGAATTAGCGCTCTTGTCCGTCTCATCGTCTCCGCCGTCGCGATTGTTGTGACTCGCGCCGGACGTCGTGGCGCGCCGCGCAGCATGTATGATTGGAGGCGGTCGGTAAAGACGGCTCGGGCGGTCAAATATTCCGCCCCACGCGGCGAGCAGGCTGCAATATTTTCCGCCAGCCGATATCGCCTCTGCAACTTATTGATTTAGTACAGTAAATTTTTGGCATGCCGCTTGCACCGCACGGACCATATATGCGTCGCCGCGCGATTGCGGCTTTGAAGAGCAATATTGCTGAAGGAGCGTGTGGCATGGCCCATTCGACAAAGACGATAGAGAATTTTCCAAAACCAGGATCTGATCTCGCGATTAGCGTCGGTGCGATCGCCGAGAAGCTACTGAAGTCCATTCGTGACAAAGGCGACCGCGCAGATGCCGATCAACGCGGCCTGTTGGAACGCGCGCTCGCGGTGGCAACGGAGGCCGAACAGCGTCTAGCCGAACAGAGCCGGCGCATCGCTCTGTTGGAAATGCTTACGCTGACCGACGAGATCACCGGCCTGATGAACCGACGCGGCTTCGACCGCGAGTTGAGGCGCGCCTTAGCCAATGCCCGGCGCTATGGGGAATGCGGCGTACTCGCGCTGATCGATCTCGACGATTTCAAAACCATCAACGATGTCTATGGCCATCTCGCCGGCGACCGGGTGCTGCGCACGATCGGACAGCTGTTGCAGTTACAAATTCGCGAAAACGACAGTGTGGCGCGCATCGGCGGCGATGAATTCGCTATTCTTCTCGCCAAATGTAGCGGCGAGAAAGGCATCGCCCGAGCCGAGGAAATCGAAGTGATGCTCAACGAGCATTTTGTCAATTTCGGCGGCGCAGCAATACCGGTGCGCGGCAGCGTCGGCATCGCCAAGTTCGACATGAATGACGATGGCGAAAGCTTATTCGCCCGCGCCGACCGAGCCATGTACCAAAAAAAGCACCACAACATGCGGGAGCGGGCGCGCAGCGGCCATAGCTTGCTCCTTGGCCCTCATGCCGGTGAGTCCGACTAGCCGCTCAGTCTCGGCCTCGCTTTCGACGATCTCCACCCCCGGCGTGGCGCCTCAGCGCCGCGCCGGCGGTGTTTCCCCGGTTTGACGGCTGCAGTGGCATCGCCAGACGCGAGAAGCTATTCTCCCGGCGGCATACGCCACAGAGATCATTTATCACGGGGAGATCACCATCATGTCCGGTCGAATAGACGCTCGCTTGGCTGAATTGGGTATTGTACTACCGGAGCCGCCGGCCCCAGTCGCCGCCTATGTTCCCTATGTTCAAACGGGAAACTTGGTATTCATTTCCGGTCAGGTGTCGCTTTTGGCCGGCGATGATTCTTCGACCGGCAAAGTGGGTGCCGACCTCACGCCCGAACAGGGCCAACAAGCGGCGCGCAACTCCGCGCTCAACATGTTGGCGCATTTGAAGAACGCCTGCGGCGGCAATCTCGACCGCGTTAAGCGCTGCGTTTCCTTGCGTATCTATGTCGCCAGCACGCCGGAATTCACCGGCCAGCCCGGCGTCGGCAATGGCGCGTCGGAGCTGATCGGCGAGATTTTCGGCGATGTCGGCAAACATTCCCGCGCCGCCGTCGGCGTCACCGCCCTACCGCTCAACTGTGCGGTGGAAGTGGAATCGGTTTGGGAAATAGACTGAAGGGTCAAAGGAACGACATGACCAAAATATTTACCGGCGGACAGGCGCTCGTCGAGACCCTCATCGCACATGGCGTCGATACCGCCTTTTGCCTGCCGGGCGAAAGCTATCTCGGCGTCATTGAATCCCTGCGCGAGCATCAGAACGAGATTCATCTTGTCGTCAATCGGCATGAATCGGGCGCGAGCTTTGCCGCTTGCGCCCATGCGCGCATGACCAACAAGCCTGGAATCGCCTTCGTCTCACGCGGGCCTGGCGCCTCAAACGCCGCCATCGGGGTGCATACGGCGCGCCAAGATTCAACGCCAATGGTGCTCTTCATCGGCCAGGTGCCGACTCACCAGCTTGGCCGCGAGGCTTTTCAGGAGGTCGATTACCATATGATGTTCGGCCCCCTCACAAAGGGCGTGATGCAGGCCTTTACGGCGAGCGAGGTGGCAGATATCACCCACAAGGCGCTCACCCTGGCGGTAGACGGAAGGCCGGGACCGGTCGTCGTCGTTCTGCCAGAGAACGTCACCACCAGCGAAAGTAAGACCAAGGAAATTCCGGCGCCCGTTCCGCGCCCCGCCTTTGCGGCGGATGACGACGCCATCGCCCGTGCCGCCGAAATGATCAAGGCGTCACGCCACCCGGTCGTGATCGCCGGCGAAATGGTGAATTTCGAGGCCGCCAATGAGGCACTCGAAACGTTTCTCGAAGCTTCCGGCGCCGGTCTTTGCGCCGCGTTTCGCCGTCAGGGTGTGATTCCGACCGACCACCCCGCTTGTCTCGGCCATTTCGCCCTAGCGCTGGCGCCCTATCAAAAAGAGATGTGGGATGACGTCGATCTCGTCATCGCCGCCGGCACCCGGCTCGACGCCGCCACCACTATGGATTTCGGATTGGTGAGCCGGGAACAGCTTCTCATCCACATCTATCCCGACCGCGCAGTGCTCGATGTCAACGCCCCCGACGTGGCGCTGAAATCCGATTGCGGCGCGGCACTGACGGCATTGAGCAAGGCCCTCACTACGCCGCCTCCGGAGGCGCGCGTGGCCTGGCGGCGCGCCCAGCGCGAGAAATACCAAGCCTGGGCCGTTGCGCCCGAAGGCGCAGCACTCGGCGCTGTCGATATGAACCAGGTGATGGCCGTGCTCGGCCAGAAACTGCCCGATGATTGCACGGTGACCAACGATGCCGGCAATTTCGCTACCTGGCTGCACCGGTTTCTGCCGTTCAAACACCGCCAGGCGCAGGCTGGCCCCGCGGCTGGGTCTATGGGATTTGCCGTGCCCGGGGCGATTGGCGTACAGCTTGCCCGGCCAGGCAAAACGGTCGTCGCCTTGGTCGGCGATGGCGGGTTTTTGATGACCGGGCAGGAATTGGTTACCGCCGTCGAACAGAATTTGCCGATCAAAGTGATCGTCTGCGACAACAGCGCTTACGGCACCATTGCCATGCATCAGGTCCAACGCTTCGGCGAGGAAAATCGCTTCGGGGTGAATCTGAAAAGCCCGGACTTTGCCGCCGCCGCGCGCGCCTGGGGCGTAGAGGCCTGGAGCGTCACCCGAACCGAACAATTCGCGCCCGCGCTCGACGCGGCGCTCGCCCATGGCGGGCCGGCGCTGATCCATTTAAAAACGGATTTGCGCGATTTGGCCGCTTCGGGATTGAAGCTCGAATCCTGAGGCTGGCCTTGTTCGAACTCACCGCCGGGCTAATTTGTATTCGCGTGAATGCACGCCCAAGCGGGCGGCTAAAATTATGACCGTCTCCCCACCGCCCGCCGATTCCGATCCAGCATTGGCGCTTGAGGCCCATATTTTGACGTCGCTCAGCGACGTCACGGCCGAAGCGTGGGACGCCTGCGTGCCCGATCGCCATCCTTTCGTCCGTCACGCCTTTCTCTCGGCGCTGGAGGAGAGCGGCTCGGCCACCGCCGAGACCGGCTGGCTCGGCCAACATGTCGTGTTGAAGGATAGCCATGGCACGGTGGTTGGCGCCGTTCCGATGTATCTCAAAAACCATTCGCAGGGCGAGTATGTTTTCGACCATGGCTGGGCCGATGCCTTTCAGCGCGCCGGCGGGCGCTATTATCCGAAGATGCAGGTGTCTGTGCCGTTCACTCCGGCGACCGGCCCCCGTCTGTTGATCCGCGCCGGCGCCACGGCAAACGACGAAGAGACCGCGGCGCTGCAGGGCGCTTTGCTCTCCGCTTGTATTCAATGTTCAGACAAGATCGGCGCCTCGTCGCTCCACGTTACCTTCCCCAACAAACAGGAAGCGGAGCTCATGCAGGAGGCCGGCCTCCTACAGCGCACCGGCATGCAGTTCCACTGGGACAATGACGGCTATGACAGCTTCGAAGATTTCCTCGCCGGTTTAGCCTCTCGCAAGCGCAAGCAAATCCGGCGCGAACGGCGCGAGGCGTTGGCCGAGGGTCTCAGCATTCGCGCGCTTTCCGGAGATGATATCCAGGAACAGCATTGGGACGCGTTCTTTCGCTTCTATCAGGAAACCAGCAACCGCAAATGGGGCATGCCTTACCTGACGCGCGAATTTTTCAGCCTGCTCAGCCAAAACATGGGCGACCAGGTCGTACTGATGATCGCCGAAAACGCCGGGCGACCGATCGCTGGCGCCCTCAATTTGATGAGCGGCGATACACTCTATGGCCGCAATTGGGGCGCCGTGGAATATCACAAATTCCTGCATTTCGAGCTGTGCTATTATCAAGCCATCGACTACGCAATTGCGCGCGGGTTGAAGCGCGTTGAAGCGGGCGCACAGGGTGAGCATAAATTGCTGCGCGGCTATTTACCCTGTCCCACCTACAGCGCCCATTGGATCGCCAACCCTTCGTTCCGCGACGCCATAGAGGATTATCTCCAACGCGAGACGCAGCAAGTGGACTGGGAAATCAACGCGCTCGGCGCACACAGCCCATTTCGCAAGGACACGCAATGAGACTCGTCGGACCATGCGGCCAAAATCTCTAACCACCTTTATTCGCGCCCGTCCGACGCGATTTAAGTTTTTGGCGGGCGCGCTGATCGTGGTCGCAATTGCCGTGCTCCTGCCGGGGAAATCCACCGGCGAGGTGCCGTTCGCCGAAGAAGTCGGCAGCCTGGTAAACCGCTACGATCGGCGCACGGTGAACATCGCGTCGAGCGGCCTTATCAACATGAGCGGCTATGGCCGCCTCAGCCAATTGGGCTTCAAATCGGTGCTCGATTTGCGCGTGCCGGAGGAAGGCACGGAGGACGAGCGCCTCGAAGTCGAGGCGCGCGGCATGCGCTATTTCAACGTCCCCATGGGCTATGCCATCCCGTCTAAAGCTGAAACCGCCGCCTTCGCGCGCATCGTCGAAGACGAGAAAAACCTGCCCCTGTTATTCCACGGCCTGCTCGCCAACCGCGCCGGCGCCATGTGGGCGATCTACCGTGCATATCGCGGCATGGCGCCCGAACAAGCTTACGAAGAGGGCCGCACCGCTGGCCTGAAAGGGCGCCGTGCGGCAGCCGTACGTGAGGCTCTTGGCTTGCAAGATTAAGGCCTCATTCACATAACTGACAGGCCCTTCCTCCTCAACGGGAAGGTCTCAATTCAGGCCGCGTAGCGGCCGCCCATAAACGCGCGCCACAGGGTACGGCGATCGGCATTAGTGTAGCCGCCGGTCGCTGAGTGCATCGAGGCGCGACCGTCAAACAGGGTGACGTCCCCGGCATGCCATTTATGACGATAGGTAAAACGTGCCTGGGTGGCATGGGCGAAGAGCTGTTCGAGCAGCGCGCCGCCCGCCGCCGCATCTAGTTCCACAACCCGCCGGGTAAAACCGGGATTGACGAATAGCGCGTCACGACCGGTCTCGGGATGGCGGCGCACAATCGGGTGGATTGCGTCCGGCACTTTGGCGCGCTGTGCTTCCGTGAGCGGGACTTTGGCATCGGCGCCGGTGCCGCTCATGATGTTGTGCACCGCCGTCAACCCAGCGACCCGCGCCCGCATCGCCTCGGGCAACGCGTCATAGGCGGCATACATGTTGCAGAACAGCGTGTCACCGCCCGTTTCCGGCACCTCAATCCCGTAGAGCATCGAGGTCTCGGCCGGCTCGGCCAGGTAGGACAGGTCGGAATGCCAATAGCTCCCCGCCGTGCGTGCCGTGGTGCGGCCTTTACCGTTCTCCACCACGTTGGAAATGATGCACAGATCATGCTCCTCGGGATGGTGAAACTGATCCAGGATATGGCGCGTAATCGGCCCGAAGCAGCGGCAGAAATCGGCCAATTGGCCCGCCGTCAGATGCTGCTCCGGAAACACCAGGAGGACATGTTGCAACAGCGCCTGGCGCAGTGCCGCCGCGTCCGCCTCGGTCAGCGGGCGGGTGAGATCGAGCCCGTGAATTTCCGCACCCAATGCGGCGCCCGACGGCTGGATCGCAAACGTCATGTCCATTCGGCGATGACCTCCGCTGCCTCCCGGTAGCGCACCGGCGCGCGCGCTTCAGGCGGCTTGCCATCGACCCAGGCCGGATAAAGCACTTCAAAGAAGGGATCGGGACCGTCATGGCGCTTCACCATGCCGCGCGCCTTAACATGCGGGTGCTCGGCCATCTCAGCCATTTCATGTACCCGCTCGAAGCAACAATCGACATCAGCGAATTGCGCTTCCCATTCGACCATCGTCTTTTCCGCGATCAGCGCCGTAACCTCGGCGATCAATCCGCCTTGAGGCGGCGCCTCCCACTGCCGATCGCACCATTCCGGCCGCTCGACCCTAGCGCAAAAAGCCCGCCAGAACTTCTCCTCGACCGCGCCCAAGGTCATAAAGCGGCCATCCTTGGTGCGGTAGATATTGTAAAACGCGGTGCCGCCATTGAGATAGATATTGCCGCGGCTGATATCGAAGCCGGGGCGCAACATGCCGGTCAACGTCCACATCTGCCACGGGATGACGGCCTCAGCGATACTGGTATCGATAAAGCAGCCCTTGCCGGTGCCACCACGCGGCCGGTCGCGCCCCATCAGGCCACCGACGATGGCGAGCGCCGCCTGGATGCCGCTCGAATAATCAGCAACCTGTGGGTAAACCATCGCCGGCGCGTCGGCCGGGCCCGAGGTCACCAGCCCGCCCATCAGTGCCATATAATTGAGATCATGGCCGGCGCGCTCGCGGTAAGGACCGGTCTGCCCCCAGCCAGAGAGGGCACAATAAACCAGGCGCGGATTTAGCTCCTGAATGCGCGCCTGGCCGAAGCCCAAGCGATCCATAACGCCGGGTCGGTAGGATTCGAGCATCGCATCTGCCCCTTGGATCAGGCGTTCTAAATCGGCCTTTCCAGCGGCGCTCTTGAGATCGATTTCGAGCACGGTTTTCGAGCCATTGACCACCTTGTACCAGACCGAGATACCGTCCGCGTCCGGTGGGCCGAAGCGGCGCATCGGCTCGCCGCCCACGGGCTCGATGCGGACCACGTCGGCGCCCATATCGGCCAACAGAAGTGTCGCGTAGGGGCCGGGGACATACTGGCTAAGGTCGATAACCCGCACGCCGTCGAGAAATGAAAAGGACACGAATATGCTCCCTGAGGCGGTAAAATATTACCGCTACAGGAAACCCCGCCCGAACGGCGGCGTCAATCTTTAGAAGCTATTCTGCGTTTAGACGCAGTTTAACGGACCAGTTCGCCGACTTTCTTGCCGCCGCCCTTTTTCTTGTCGGGCGGCTTATTGCCGGGTTCTGGGTCGGGGAAGGTAAAGCTGAGTTCGCCCGCTTTGACATCGACGGCCACGCGCCCGCCGCGCGATAATTTGCCGAACAGAAGTTCGTCGGCCAACGGCTTCTTGACCTGTTCCTGGATAACTCGCGCCAGCGGCCGGGCGCCGAAGGCTGGATCGTGGCCCTTTTTGGCGAGCCATCCTCTCGCCGCCTCGCTAAGGTCGATTTCGACACCGCGATCGGCAAGCTGATCTTCCAATTGCATGATGAATTTATCGACCACCTTCGCCATAACTTTTGACGGCAGGCTCTTGAAGCCGATGACGGCGTCGAGCCGGTTGCGAAATTCGGGCGAGAACATGCGTTTGATCGCTTCTTCATCGTCGCCCATGCGCTCGCCGCTCTCGAAGCCAATGGCTGGCTTGGCGAGCTCCGCCGCACCCGCGTTGGTCGTCATGATCAGAATGACGTTGCGAAAATCGACCGTCTTGCCGTTATGGTCGGTGAGCTTGCCGTAATCCATCACCTGAAGAAGTACGTTGAACAGGTCCGGATGCGCTTTCTCTATCTCGTCGAGCAGCAAGACGGCGTGCGGATGCTGGTCCACGCCGTCCGTCAGAAGACCGCCCTGATCGAAGCCGACATAGCCCGGCGGTGCACCGATCAGGCGCGAAATCGAATGGCGCTCCATATATTCGCTCATGTCGAAACGGATCAGCTCGATCGCCAGCGTATGCGACAATTGACGCGCCACTTCTGTTTTGCCGACGCCGGTCGGGCCGGAGAACAGATAACAGCCGATTGGCTTCTCGGTATCTCGAAGGCCGGCGCGCGACAGTTTGATCGCCGCCGCCACCTGGCGCAGCGCATCTTCCTGACCGAACACCACGGTGTTCAGATCGCGCTCGAGCGTCTTGAGCGATTGCATATCGCCATGGCTGACATTCTTCGCCGGCACGCGCGCCATTTTGGCGATGATCGTCTCGATATCTCTGAGCCCGATGGTTTTGCGCTTGCGGCGCTTTGATTCTGGCTTCAGGCGCTGCGCCGCACCAACCTCATCGATCACGTCGATCGCTTTGTCGGGCAGTTTACGGTCGTTCATGTAACGGCTCGACAATTCCACCGCCCCGCGCAACGCCTCGTTGGTGTAGCGCACGTCGTGAAATTCCTCGTAGTAGCGCTTGAGGCCGCGCAGAATCTTGACGGTATCCTCTATCGACGGCTCGACCACATCGATCTTCTGGAAACGCCGCACCAGCGCCCGGTCCTTCTCGAAGAAATTGCGGTATTCCTTGTATGTGGTGGAGCCGATGCAACTCAGCGAGCCGCCTTGCAGCGCCGGCTTCAGCAGGTTCGACGCGTCCATCGCACCGCCTGACGTGGCTCCTGCGCCGATCACCGTGTGAATCTCGTCGATAAACAGAATTGCACCCTCATGTGCTTCGAGCTCGTCGACCACCGCCTTGACGCGTTCTTCAAAATCGCCGCGGTAGCGCGTGCCGGCCAACAGCGCGCCCATATCAAGCGAGAAAATGGTCGCGCTGCGGAGAACTTCGGGCACCGCACCCTCGACGATACGGCGCGCCAGGCCTTCGGCAATGGCGGTTTTGCCGACACCGGCATCGCCGACATATAGCGGGTTATTTTTCGTGCGCCGGCACAATATCTGAATCGTGCGCTCGACTTCATCCTCGCGTCCAATCAACGGGTCAATCTTGCCGCTCTCCGCCTTGGCATTGAGGTTGACGCAATAGGCATCGAGCGCTTCACCGCCCCGCTTGACCTCGGATTCGCCCATAAACTCTTCGTCGACGCCGGAGACCTCGCCGCCTTCGCGCCCTTGCCCGGCGACCTTTGCGATGCGGTGGGAAATGTAATTCACCGCATCGAGGCGCGTCATATCCTGCTCTTGTAGAAAGTAAACGGCATGTGATTCGCGCTCTGTGAACAGCGCGGCAAGAACATTGGCGCCCGTCGCTTCGCCGCGGCCCGATGATTGCACATGCAGCACCGCGCGTTGCAAAACTCGCTGAAAACCAGTGGTCGGCGCCGCGTCTTCGCCGGCCTCGCTGGACAAGTTATCGAGTTCATTGTCAACAAAGGTCATCAGGTCCTGGCGCAGTTTCTCGACATCCACGCCGCAAGCCTTGAGCACCGCCACCGCGTCCACATCGTCGCACAACGCTAACAACAGATGCTCGAGCGTCGCCAGTTCATGGCGGCGCTCCGTGGCCAGCGCCAACGCCCGATGCAGGGTCTTTTCGAGTTCCGTCGATAGCATTTCTGTGCCGCCTTAATCCTGAGTCAGGTTAATCTTTTTCCATGGTGCATTGCAGAGGATGCTCGTTGCGCCGGGCAAAATCCACCACTTGCGTCACTTTGGTCTCCGCCACTTCGAACGGATAAACGCCGCACACGCCGACACCGCGCTGGTGCACATGCAGCATCACTTCTGCCGCCTTGTCCTGGCCCATTCCGAATATTCGCATCAGAACCACGATTACGAACTCCATCGGCGTATAATCGTCGTTGAGCAACAGGACCTTATACATCGATGGTTTCTTGGTTTCGGCCTTGGTCCGGGTCAAGACTCCGGTATCCTGTCCCGGCCTATCGTTTTTTCGCTTGTCCGTCATATTCGATTCATCGCCCGCTGTCTGAAAGAGTTCGGTGGCGAATTGTAACACAGCTCTCCCAGCCATTGGCCATATGGGGTCGCCGCGCCCGCCAAACAAGCGGGCGCGCAGGCCGTGGAAATCATCGAATTATCGTACTGCCGCAATATAGAGCGGCTCCTCGCGGCCGAGCTATCCGACGATATCAGTCTCGGCAAAGAAATATGCGATTTCGATCGCTGCGTTTTCCGGCGAATCCGAACCATGTGCGGAATTTGCCTCGACGGATTCGCCGAAATCCTTGCGGATCGTTCCCGCGTCGGCGTTTGCTGGGTTCGTCGCCCCCATGACTTCACGATTCCGAAGCACGGCGTTTTCACCTTCCAGCACCTGGGCGACGATCGGGCCGGAGATCATGTAGGCGCAAAGTTCGCCGTAAAAGGCCCGCTCGGCGTGAACGGCGTAGAATTGTTTTGCTTGTTCCGCGGTTAACCTTAAGCGGCGCTGGGCGACAATATTGAGGCCCGCGTCCTCAAATCGCTGATTAATCGCGCCTGTCAGATTACGCCGGGTCGCGTCCGGCTTGAGGATGGAAAGCGTTCTCTCGACCGCCATGTGGCAAACTCCCGAAAATTAAGATGGCGCGTTATAAACGCTTCGTCCATGCGCTTCAACCGGCCATTCCAACCGCCCTGGGCGTTGCGCCTGGGCGTTAGCCAAGCTTTTCCCAGCGCCCGCCTTCGCCCTGTTGCCAATAATTTAGGCTGTGCGCCTCGTCTTTGCGCCGCTTCCAGCGCTGCCGCGCCGCCTGCAGCGCCGAATCATCATGGCCGTCAAACATATCGAGATAGCGCGAGACACCGTCCAAAAACACCGGCTCAACGCCATCGATCGTCACCACAACGTCGGCGCCGTTCTCGTTCGCCGCGGCATCAGCGGACTCGCTGGTCAGGTAAATTGGTTGGTTTTCGGCATCGCCGTCGCCGGGACCGCCATGCGGCAGAAAGGATGCCGGATCAAAGGTCCAGAGCGCCGCATTGAGCGCGTCCATACGCGCTTCTGAGGCGCCGACCACGCGCACCCGGTGGCCGGCATTCAGCACTTTTTGCAAAAGCCGCGGCAGCGCGCTTTCGAGCGGGCTCGTGCGCAATTGATAGAAATCGACCTCGGCCATCCGCTTCGCTTCTAGCAGGCGTCTCAGGTTTCGTAATATTTCGCGACCAGCCTGTCCAACAGGCACACACCGTAGCCGGAGGCGCCCTTCGGCACTGACGGATTGTCGCCGTCTTTCATCCATGCCATGCCAGCGATATCGAGATGTGCCCATGGCGTGTCACCGACGAAGCGCTCCAGCAGTGCCGCTGCGGTGATGCTGCCCGCTTCGCGTCCCTTGCCGACATTTTTCATGTCGGCGATGGCCGAATTGATGTCCTTGTCGTAGCGCTTGCCAAGCGGCATGCGCCAGAGTTCTTCGCCAGACGCCTTGCCGGCGGCGAGAAGACGCTCAGCCAATTCGTCATTGTTGCTGAACAGTCCGGCCTGATAGGTGCCGAGACTGACGACGATGGCCCCGGTGAGGGTGGCGAGATCGACCATGAATTTGGGCTTAAAGGTTTTCTGCGTGTACCAGAGCGCATCGGACAACACCAACCTGCCTTCGGCGTCGGTGTTGATCACCTCGATGGTCTGGCCCGACATGGTGGTGACCACATCGCCCGGCCGCTGGGCATTGCCGTCCGGCATGTTTTCAACCAAGCCGACCACCCCGATCGCATTGGTGCGCGCCTTGCGCCCCGCCAGGGCCTTCATCAGGCCGATCACCGCACCGGCGCCGGCCATATCATATTTCATTTCTTCCATGCCGCCGGACGGCTTGATGGAGATGCCGCCGGTATCGAATGTCACACCCTTGCCGACGAAAGCGACGGGCGGCTCGTCGGCATTTGGTGAACCGTTCCAACGCATGACGGCGATGTAGGAGTCGCGCCGGCTGCCCAGCCCAACGCCCAGTAGGGCGCCCATGCCGAGCTCGCGCATGCGCTCCTCATGCAACACCTCGACACTGATGCCAATGCCGGTCAGGGCTTTGATATCTTCCACGATGGCCGCCGGGTATTTCACGTTGCTCGGCTCCGACACCAAATCACGGGTCAGATACACGCCGTCACCGACGCGTTGGCGCGGTTCGGCAGCGGCTTGTGCGGCTGCGGAATTACCTGACATGCACACCAGGCTCTCCAGTGTCGGCTTTTCTTCTTCCTTTTGTTTGGTAAGGTATTTATCGAATCGGTAGGCACCGAGGCGGGCACCGAAGGCCGTTTCCGTAACTATCTGCTCATTGCTCAACGGGCACCCCTTTAGGGCATCGAGAACGAGCGACGCTTCGGTTTCGCCGAATTTGTTGAGGGCGCCAACCACACGGCCGCCGAGCGCCTGCATTTGCAATGCGTCGATTTCCCCGGCCTTGCCGAGGCCAACCAACAGCACCCGGTTAAGTGCCAACCCGGCCGGCGCATTCAGCGCCATGATGCTATCTTTCTTGCCCGAAAACCGTGCGCTGGTGGAAATTGCGCGGGTGAGCCCGCCGGACATTCGCCCATCGATTTCTTTGGCGGTTTGCGTCAGTTCGCCCTCTGCCAAAATGCCCACAATGAGTGTGCCGGTCTCGGGGACGGAGATTTCGGAATAGCCGATCTTCATGGCAGCCTCGTCGCTGATTGATAATCCGGTGCGCCGGCTGTTCGCGACCGGCGTCAGAACCTATACCGCGTGGCCTTATTGGTGAAGCGACATTCCTCAACCGGCGGCGGATTGATGCTGACATTCGCAATTGGCGGATTGATCGCCTATGCTCGCCGCTTCAACCACTTGCCAATGCCGGTGCCGCAGCGATGACCGATTTGAGCTCTTCCGACTCCCGTATTCGCACGGCGTGGCATGGCTATTACAGCGAAAAACGCATTACCCATCAATGGCTTCAGGTCGCGCTGTTGCAGGATCTTCCGATTCGCAGCGTGCTGGAAATCGGCCCCTATCTCGGTTTGGTGACGGCCATGATGGCGAGCGCCGGCTACGCTGTGACCACTCTCGATATCGAGGCGCAATCGCATGGCGTTGGGGCGGAGCGCCATATCCAAGCCGATATTCGCGATGTCGACCCCGGCATGATTCAGGGCTTCGACGCCATTCTGTGCTGCGAAACGCTCGAGCATATTCATTGGCAGAAGCTCGATTCAGTGTTGCAGCGGATTGCGGCAGCCGGCGCTCCTTGGCTGATCCTTTCGGTGCCCTATGAGGGTTTGCAGTTCGCCTTCGAACTATATTTCAACCGCCAGCGCTGGCGCCGGCGCAGCCATTTTCGCAAGTTCCGTTTTCTCCGACGCTTCGCCGTTCAAAGCGAGACCGAATGGGAGGCGCATAAATGGGAGATTGGCTATCGCGGCCATAGTTTGAAAGCCTTCGAGCGCAAGATCGAAGGCTCAGGCTTTCACATAGCAAAGCGCGAATTCACCAGTGGCTGTCGCTCTGTATTTTTGATCTGCCGTAACGACACGGCTGCGGTACGCTCTTGAGACACACCATGCGCCGCGACAAGTTGCGCCTCGGCCCGCTATAATATGCTTATGCATCGCCATCAGAGCTACATATTGCGCCAACTCCTGGGACCGTTTCTGCTGATTACCGTCGGCCTATCCGCGGTTATCTGGCTCACCCAGTCCCTGCGCTTCATTGATATGATCGTAAACAAGGGTCTATCGCTGAGCGCGTTTCTCTATTTTTCCATGTTGCTATTGCCGACCTTCCTCGGCGTCATTCTGCCAATCGCCCTGTTTAGTGCGATTCTCTTTACCTACAACAAACTGGTGATCGACAGTGAGGTGGTTTCGCTCCGCACTGCCGGGTTCAGTCAATGGTCGCTTGCGGCGCCGGCGCTCACACTGGCCACATTCGTCTGCATCCTCGTCTACGCCATCAATCTGTATTTCATTCCGGCGAGCTATCGCGAATTCAAGAGCCGGCAATTCGTTGCCCGCGCCGATTTCTCCTCAGTGCTGTTGCAGGAGGGTGTCTTTACTAATCTCATCGAGGATGTGACCGTCTTCGTGCGCGAGCGTGATTCGAGCGGCAGGTTGCATGGCATTTTGGTGCATGACAAACGGGTCCCCGGCCAACCGGTGACCATGATGGCCGAGCGCGGCGCTCTGGTGAAAACAGAGCAGAGCCCACGCTTCGTCTTGCTGAACGGCAACCGCCAGGAGATCAACAAGGCGCGCGGCCAGCTCTCGCTGCTTTATTTTGACAGCTATGCGCTTGATCTTGGCCAATTTGCCGAAGACCCGGCCAATCGCTGGCGAGAACCGCGCGAGCGCTATCTGCACGAATTGTTCAATCCCAGCGACGGCGAGGACGATCAACGCAATCTGGGCAAATTTTATGCCGAGGCGCACCAGCGTATTGCGTCGCCGCTTTTCGCCTTTGCGCTCACCGGCATCGCACTCGCCACTTTGTTGGGGGGGCAACTAAACCGGCGCGGTCAGTGGCGCCGAATATTGGCCGGAATAGCCGCCGCCTTTGTCTTCGAAGCAATCGGTCTCGGTCTCGTCAACGCGGTCTCAAAATCGCCCGGCCTGGCCCCGCTGATATATCTCAACGTGGCGCTCACCTTGGGCTTTGCCGTATATTTCCTAAATGGGCGATCGCGTTTCCGGCGTGCCCGGGCGGACGCGACTCCGGCGCCCACGGCCTAGGATAAACGCACCAGCGATGCGCCTGTCTTCAACCTTCTCCTTCTATATCAGCCGCCAATTTCTGATCGGCGTGGCGATGGTATTCCTGATATTCGTCGCCACCATCTTCGTCTTCGACGCCGTTGAATTGATGCGCCGGGGGTCGGGACCCAACCGCGAACTCGCCACATTCGGAATTCTCCTGCAAATGGCGATGCTGCGCGTTCCCTTTATGGCGCAAAAAATTCTCCCCTTCTCTGCCCTGGTGGCGGGGCTGTGGACGTTTGCCCGAATGACGCGCACGCAAGAACTCGTCGTCGCGCGCTCTGCAGGTGTGTCAGTCTGGCAATTCCTTCTGCCGAATCTGTTGGTGGCCTTGGCCCTCGGCATATTTGTGATGACGGTGTTCAATCCCCTATCGGCGGCCATGGTGTCGCGCTACGAACAAATGGATGCCAAATATCTGCACGGAAAATCGAGTCTGCTGGCGCTGTCGGCTTCCGGAATTTGGTTGCGCCAAAGCGAAGGCGGAACTCAATCGGTGATTCACGCGCAACGGCTAAGCCAGGAAGACCTGACTCTGCATGACGTCATCATTTTTCAATATCAAGAAAACGACCAATTCGTCGGGCGCATCGATGCGGGTCAGGCCCGCTTGGAGGAAGGCCGGTGGCAATTGAGCAACGCCCTGTTGACCGGACCGGACCAGCCTGCTCAGTTTAAAGACAGCTATGAGCTGCGCACGGACCTTACATTCAATCAAATCGAAGATAGCTTCGCACCGCCGGAAACCCTGTCGTTTTGGGCCTTGCCGGCTTTCATCGAGGTACTCGAGGCATCGGGATTTTCCGCTGTGCGTCATCGGCTTTATTGGCACTCGCTCTTGTCGGGGCCGCTGCTTTTGTGCGCCATGGTGCTGATCGCGGCCACCTTCTCACTGCGGTTTTCACGCAGCGGCCGCACCTGGCTCCTGATCGCCACCGGGCTGCTGACAGGCTTCGTGCTCTATTTCGTCTCCGATCTGGTGCTGGCGCTCGGTCTCTCAGGAAAGATTCCGCCGGTGCTCGCGGCTTGGACACCCGCCGGCGTTTTCACTCTGATCGGCGTCGCCAGCCTATTTCATATGGAAGATGGGTAGGCGCATGGCACTCCTTCGCAGCCTTCTGTTGGCTGCCTTCGTCGCCCCCGTCATGGTGTTAAGCCCCTTGCAGGCGCAAACGCTGGTGCGCGAGTTCGAAGCGGAAGAAGCCGGCAAAAATGTGGTGATGAACGCCGACTCCCTCACCTATGACGAAAACCACGGTACGGTCACCGCATCGGGCAATGTCGAGGTTTCGCAGGGCCATCGCCTGTTGATAGCGGACACGGTGTCATACAACGAAGGCCAGGACATGATGACGGCGTCGGGCAACGTCACCTTGATGGAACCCAGCGGCGAAGTTCTGTTCGCGGACTATTTGGAGCTCTCCGACGAAATGCGTGACGGCGTGCTACGCAATATCCGATTGTTGCTGGACGAAGATACGCGCATCGCCGCCAACAGTGCGCGGCGCAGTGACGGCAACCGCACCGAAATGAGCAAAGCCGTGTTCTCGCCCTGCAAACTCTGCCCGCTCCACCCGGAAGAGGCGCCGCTGTGGCAAATTAAGGCCGTCCGCGTTGTGCACGATCAGGAAGCGCGAGATATCGCCTATTACGACGCTTGGCTAGAGATGTTCGGTATTCCAGTTCTCTACACGCCCTATTTCGAACATCCCGACCCGACCGTACAGCGCCGCAGCGGCTTGCTCGCGCCCACCTATGGCTCCTCTTCGACGCTCGGTTTTCAACTTACCACGCCCTACTATTGGAATATCGCGCCAAACCGCGACGCGACCTTCAAACCAAAATTTACCAGTGATGAGGGCGTGGTTTGGGGTGCCGAATACAGGGCACGTACCTTGGCCGGCAATTATTCTGTCGACGCCAGCATCAACTATGGCGACGAGCGCGACGATGACGGGATCAGAACAGGAAACAGCGGATTTCGCGGCCATCTGTTCAGCGACGGCCGGTTCGAACTCGACCCGGTGTGGAATTATGGCTACGAGTTCGAGCGTGCCAGCGACGACACCTATCTTAGTTTTTACCGCATTGATTCCAAGGACACGTTGACGACCCGGCCCTATATCGAGGGCATCAACGGTCGTAACTATGCGAGCGGCAACGCGTATTTCTTCCAAGGTCTCGAAATCGACGACGATCAGGAGCAAATTCCGTTCGTCCTGCCGCTGCTCGATTTCAATCATCGGGGCGCGCCCGGCGCCTACGGCGCGTTCAACACCTTCGACGCAAATTTTATGACGCTCCATCGGATCGACGGCGCCGATAGCCGCCGCCTTTCTCTGGAGGGCGGATGGCATCTGCCACATATCGGACGATCAGGCAGTGTTTACCGCCTGTCGGCGACACTTCGCGGCGACGCCTATCACGTCAACAATGTCGATAACGCCGGCACCGCGCGCGCGACCAATGCCCGCGGATTTACCGGCCGCCTGCGCCCAGAATTGATCGCCGAATGGCGCCTGCCGTTGGTCCGGGACAGCGGTGGCATTCAGCAATTGGTGGAGCCCATCGTTCAAGGAATTCTAAGCCCTTACGGCGGCAATCCAGGTGAAATACCCAACGAGGACAGCCAGGATTTTGAATTCGACGATAGCAAATTGTTCAGCAACAACCGGTTTACCGGCCTCGACCGGGTTGAAAGTGGCCCGCGCGTCAATTATGGCCTGCGCTTTGGATTTTTTGGCGCCGGCAGCGGCCGCACCCAAGGCATGATCGGTCAAAGTGCGCGCCTCAAGGAAGACGACACGTTCAACCGCGGCAGCGGATTGGAAGATACTTTTTCCGATTATGTCGGACGCATTCACATCTCGCCCGCGGACATATTCGACCTCGCCTATCGCTTCCGCCTCTCAAAGGAAAATCTTGCCGCGCGGCGCAATGAGATCGATTTTGCTGCCGGGCCACGGGCGTTCCGAGTCAATGTCGGCTATGCGCTGCTGGAAGAACAAATCCCTGAGAGCGATACCACTGCATTTGCCAATCGCGAAGAAATCGCCGCCTCCGCTGCAGCGCGGATCACCAGCTTTTGGCGCGTCAGTGCCGGCACACGCCGGGACCTGACGGGATCCGGCGGCACCATCAATTGGAACGGCGCGGTCACTTATGAAGATGAGTGCCTGTTATTCACCACGAGTCTGATTAAGAATTTCACGCGCGACCGCGACGTGCAGCCCGAGACGAGCCTATTGTTTACAATTCAGTTTAAGCATTTGGGGTAATCTGGAGACGCGGGACACCGGTTTTTTAAACATGGTTGCCCAAGGGCGTCAGAGAGTTATAAACCTGACATAGAATGTTGAATCGGGTCAAAATATCATACACCCGCGCAGTCCTCGGCGCCGCGCTTCTCCTCGCGGCAACGATCAGCCTGCTTTTACCACCGCAAAACCTCGCGCGCGCGCAAGACATCATGCGCATCGCCGCCGTGGTCAACGACGATGTGATCTCGCTCTATGACCTGGCGGCCCGGATTAACATCGTGGTCGCGTCGTCCAACCTACGCGATGCGCCGGAATTACGCCGTCAAATCGCGCCCCAAGTCTTGCGTACTCTGGTCGACGAATATCTCCAGACCCAAGAAGCAGCGCGTCTAGACATCTCTGCCACCGATCGCGATATCGAGTTCACCATCAACCAGATCGAACAGAAACTCGGCACAGGAGAGGGTGGCTTCGACAATTTTGTACGCGCCAATCGGCTAGACCGCGAGGCGCTGATAGCACAATTAAAGGCTGAAATCGCCTGGACCAAATTGATCTCGCGGCGCCTGAGCTCCGCGATCTCTGTCGGCGAGGATGAAATAGACGGAGCATTGTCGCGATTGGAAAGCAGCCGCGGACAACCCGAATATCGGGTCGCTGAAATATTTCTCTCCATTGAATCGACCGATCAGGAACGGGAGATCACGGACACCGCGGAAAACCTGTTGGCGCAGCTGCGCCAGGGAGTCGCCTTTCCAGAGATCGCCCGCCAATTTTCGCAAAGTGCCACGTCAGCCGTTGGCGGCGATATTGGGTGGGTAATTGAAGGACAGTTACCGGCTGAGATAGACGCAATATTGTCGGCCATGGCGCCCGGAGATATCTCCAGCCTTGTTCGCACGTTCGACGGCGTACATATCATCAAGCTCATCGACCGGCGAACAGTGTTGACGGCGAACCCGCTGGATGCCCGCCTCCATTTGGCGCAGTTGATCGTCGAAGATTTCGGCACCGACAGGGAAACCGTGCTGGATCGGATCAGGCAGTCGCATGCACAATCGGAAGACTGCGCGGACATGCTGCGCCTCACCGCTGATTTCACGTCATCGCAATCTGGTGATCTGGGCGAGCTCGGCCTTCGCGACATGCCGACGGATTTGCGCGACGCCGTGCTGAATGTGCAGGCCATGGAATTAAGTCCGCCGCTGCCGTTCGGCCGCGGTTTCAGAATATTGATGGTCTGCAGCCGGGTAGAGGCTGAGGTCGAACTGCCAACACGGGACACAATGCGCCGGGATATTAGCAATCGGCGCCTGGAATTGCAGGCGCGGCGCTATTTGCGCGATCTCAGGCGCTCCGCCTTCGTCGATTTTCGTGTCTAGTACGACCCCGGGCAGCACGCTAAAGAGCCTCGCTGATACGGTATCCCGCCATGGCCTGAACGCCCGCAAATCGCTCGGCCAGCATTTCCTTCTTGATCCCAACCTGTGCGCGAAAATCGCGCGCGCGGCGGCCCCTGTTGACCAGGTGACCGTGCTGGAAATTGGGCCCGGGCCCGGCGGTCTGACGCGCGCCCTGCTGGAAGCTGGCGCGCGGCGTGTCGTTGCAGTCGAGCGGGATCAGCGTTGTGTCGCGGCGCTGGCTGACCTTGTCCGCGCGTGGCCGGACCGCCTGGAAATAATTGCCGCAGATGCGCTCAAAGTAGATCTCGATGAACGCCTTTCCGGACCGGTCAAAATCGTCGCCAATTTGCCCTACAATGTCGGTACGGCGCTGTTGATCCGCTGGCTCGCGGCGCCGGAGCGTTATATCAGCCTCACTCTGATGTTCCAAAAAGAAGTCGCCGCCCGCCTGACGGCAGCGCCCGGCACGAAAGACTATGGCCGCTTATCCATCCTGGCGCAGTGGCGTTGCGAGACGCGCCGACTCTTCGATGTCAGCGCGAAGGCGTTCACGCCGCCACCGAAAGTCACGTCCACGGTGATCCAGTTAGTTCCTCGCCCCGTTCCGCTGTTCCCGGCCGAGCCTGCGGCGCTGGCCCGCGTGACCGCCGCGGCCTTCGGGCAACGGCGCAAGATGATGCGCGCCGCGATGAAAGGACTGGTCGCCGATCCCGAGAAATTTCTCATCGCCAATGGCGTCGATCCTCGGGTGCGCGCCGAAATGCTGGAAATAGAAAAATTTTGCGCCCTGGCCCGCGCATTGCCGGAGTTCGCGGCGCCACAGCAAAAATAAAATCGCTTGCCCGCGTCGCCACTTGCCGCTATGTCCTGCGCCGCGATGACCAGTTACTTCAAACAGCGACGACGACGCGCTTCGACGCCTTCCCAGGCATAGCGCACGACGGAGATATCCGTGGTGCGCGCTTGCGTCCGCACCACATTCCATCGTCGAAAGTTCGTGCCATGTTTGAAATTTCCTTCGAAGGGCCGTTGGACGGCCCGGCCATTGAAATATTGTTGGATGCCGCCTTCGGACCTGAGCGTCATGCCCGGCCCTCCTATCGCCTGCGCGACGGGATCCCCCCGGTTGCCGAGCTGTGCTTTGTCGCCCGCCGCGACGCCGACATCCTCGGCACGATTCGATTCTGGCCGCTCGCCATCCCGGGCACGCAATCGGCGCTCCTTCTCGGCCCCATCGCGGTGGCGGCGGCGCACGGTAATCTTGGCCTTGGCAGCCGATTGATTGAACAAAGCCTTGATGCCGCGCGCACGCGCGGCCATGACGCCGTGGCGGCTATTGGAGAAGCGCGCTATCTCAGCCGTTTCGGGTTTCGCCCAGCGCGTGAATTTTCTCTCGAATTCCCGACCGACGTGGCGGCTGAGCGATTTCATGCCTTGGAACTGCAGCCGGATGCTTTGCGCGGTTGCAGCGGCATGCTGACAAGGGCGGGCGAATAAACGCGGCGGGTTCAGCGCCGCTCTTCGGTCAGGGCATGGACGAATGCATCCAGCCCAATATAGCGTTCGCGGCGCGTGCGTTCGGCATTCAGAATGGCGCGCGCCGCGTCGACGCTGTCGTCAAGCGCGCGATTGATGATCACATGATCATATTCGCCGTAATGGCTCATTTCATCGACCGCCTTCGCCATGCGCGCCGCCACGACCTCGGCACTGTCCTGAGCGCGGCGTTGCAGGCGGCTTTCCAGCTCGTGCAGCGATGGCGGCAGCACGAACACGCGCAGCACATCGAACGCTGCCGCGTGCGCCAGTTGCTGCGCGCCCTGCCAATCAATATCGAAGATCACGTCATATCCGGCGGCAAGCATCTCCTCGACCTGGTCGCGCGGTGTGCCGTAACTATGGCCGAACACTTCGGCATGCTCCAGAAACCCGCCCTGTTCCACCATCTGATCGAATTTCGCCTGGCTGACAAAGTGATAGTCCCGCCCATTCAATTCGTCGCGGCGCTTTGGTCGGGTCGTCGCCGAGACGGACATCCGCGTGCCCGGTTCCAACTCAAGCAGCCGGCGCGCGATTGACGTCTTACCGGCGCCGGAAGGCGACGAGAGAACAAACAAAATCCCGCGCCGGGCGAGCGGCCCGGAAGCGTTGTTTCCGGCCCCACCTACGGCTTCTTTCACGGCTTCATTCAATGTTCTGCACCTGCTCGCGAAATTGGTCGATGACCGCCTTAAGATCGAGCCCGATGTCGCTCAACTGCGCATCATTGGATTTAGCACACAGAGTGTTGGCTTCGCGGTTCAGTTCCTGAGCCAGAAAATCAAGCTTGCGCCCGATCGCACCGCCCTCCGACACCAGCGCCTTGGCGGCGGCAATATGCGTGCCCAAGCGATCCAATTCCTCACGAATATCGGTTTTTACGGCAAGAATTGCGAGCTCTTGGGCGAGACGCTCCTCTGCCAGCGGCGCACCCGCCTCCAGCAGCGCCGCCACCTGTGCCATCAGCCGCGCCTTGGCCGCTTCCGGGCGAAGTGCCGCACTTTCCCCAGCGCGCCGGCTCAGGCTTTCCATCGTCGCCAATTGCGCGCCAACGATATCACTTAGACTGGCGCCTTCCGCCGCGCGCGCGAGCGAAAGCTCATCGAGCAGCTCCGTCATGCTTGCCGCTATTGCCTTATCGCGCGCCGCGCAATCACCGCCATCCCCGATCTCTTCGACCGGCTCGATGACGCCGCGCAGGGCCAGCAGACCGTCAAGCCCGGGGCGCTCGATGCCCTCGGCGCCGCGATATTCTCCGGCCAGCGCAATCATTTCGTCCAGCAGTTCCCGGTTCACCCGCACTTGGGGCGTTCCGGTCTGGCGAGTGAGGCGCAAATTTATCGAGATGTTTCCGCGCTTGAAGCGCGCCATCGCGGCTTTGCGCAGTTCAGGTTCTAGCCCCTCCAGCCCGTTGGCGAGCCGGCAGCGCAGGTCGAGACCGCGACCGTTGACGCTCTTCGCTTCCCAAATCCAATCGACCGTCGCGTCGCGCCCTTCGGCGCGGGCAAACCCTGTCATGCTATGGACGCCCACTCTCGCTCCTCCGCCGCCTGCCGCTTATCGCGCGGCCGACTATATACTTTGAGCGCCAACGGCAACAGCCGCACCCGGGCGCCACAGCGGGTTACGGCTTTGGCGCAATATTCTGTTTCTGCAATTTACGCCAGCGCGCCACATTTTTATTATGCTCCTCCAGGGTTGCCGCGAAGGCATGCCCGCCGCTGCCATCGGCGACAAAATAAAGCGCGTCGGTGGCCAGGGGATTCAGCACAGCCGCCAGCGAACCACGCCCGGGATGGGCAATCGGCTCGGGCGGCAGGCCGCTATGCCGATAGGTGTTGAACGGGCTGTCAAAGGCCAGGTCGGCTTTGCTCAAGGGGCGCCCTAGGGCTACGTCACCACCGGTCACTGCGAAGATCACCGTCGGATCGGATTGGAGACGCATGTTGTTGCGCAACCGATTGACGAATACCCCGGCCACTTGCCGGCGCTCGTCGGTTCGGGCGGTTTCTTTCTCGACGATGGAGGCCAGCACCAGCGCCTGCTCCGGCGTATCAAACGGCAAACCCTCGGCGCGGTTGGGCCAAAGCTCAGCCAACGCGCTTTGCATCCCGGCTTCCATGCGACGGATCATGTCCGCCCGGCTGTCTCCACGGCGGTAAAAATAGGTCTCTGGGAGAAGCGCACCCTCGCGTGGAATTTCGGTCACGTCACCGTCGAGCGCCTCGGCGTCTTCGAGTAGGCGCATAATTTCGGCGCTGGTTAAGCCCTCGGGTATTGTCAGGCGGTAGTCCAGGGCTTTTCCCGCGAGCAGTATTTCCATCGCCTCGCGCGGCGTGATACCGGGCTGAAATTCATACTCGCCGGCTTTCAAGGCGCCGCCGTGTCCACTGCGCCAAATGCCAAGGGCGAATACGTTGGGATCTTCTAAGACGCCGGCTGCATAAAGCGCTTCGGCGATATCCCAAACACCGCTCCCGGGTGCGAGTATCACGGTGCGCGGAGACTCCAGCCCATTGGCCGATTCGAAATTTTGGTCGAGATATATCCAGACGGCAAGGATGACGGCAGCAACAACGGCGGTGGATACGACAATCCAGATTAGCGCGCGCCGATACGGTGCGGCCAAAGCCATTGTAAGTTAAGTGACCTCGCCGACGATCAAAGTAGCGTTGGTCCCGCCAAATCCAAATGAATTCGACATGGCGCGGCTCACTTTCCGCTCCTTGGCGACCAGCGGCACAAGATCCAGGTCGCAGCCCTCGGACGGGTCCTCGAGGTTGAGCGTGGGCGGAACGATGTCGTTCTGGATAGCCAGGATCGAAAAGATGCATTCAACGCTGCCGGCGGCGCCTAACAGATGGCCGATCGAGGATTTCGTCGACGACATCGAGATGTGATCTGCATCGGACCCGAACAGGCGCTTGACCGCGTTCAATTCGATCTCGTCACCAAGCGGCGTGGACGTGCCGTGGGCATTCACATAATCGATGTCGCTGGTGTTGAGTCCGGCACTCTTCAGCGCCCGGCTCATAGATTTGAAACCACCAGCCCCGTCCGGTGCGGGTGCGGTGATATGATACGCGTCGCCACTCATGCCATAGCCGAGAATCTCGGCGTAGATTTTAGCGCCGCGCTTTTTGGCGTGCTCATACTCTTCGAGTACCACCACACCGGAACCCTCGCCCATGACGAATCCGTCGCGCGCCCTATCCCAGGGCCGTGAGCCGCGCTTGGGCTCATCGTTGAAATTGGTCGACAGCGCCCGCGAGGCCGAGAAGCCGGCAATTCCGAGGCGGCAGATACCGGCTTCGGCACCGCCCGCCACCATGACGTCGGCATCTTCCAGCATAATTAAACGCGATGCGTCGCCAATGGCATGGGCGCCGGTGGAGCATGCCGTCACGACGGAATGATTGGGCCCTTTGAAGCCGTATTTTATCGAAATATGGCCGGACGCGAGATTGATCAGGCTGGAGGGGATAAAAAATGGGCTGAGCTTGCGCGGGCCGTGCTCATGCACGAGAATCGCGCCCTTCTCGATGGTTTGCAAACCGCCAATGCCGGAGCCGATCATGACTCCGGTGCGGTCCTGCTCTTCCTCGCTCTCGGGCTTCCAGCCCGAATCCTCTACCGCCTGGATTGCGGCGCCAAGCGCGAAGATGATGAACTGGTCCATCCGCCTGGTGTCTTTGTTCGAGATGTATTTGAGTGCATCAAAATCGCCGGGCCCGTCGCCGGTCGGCACATGCGCAGCGATCTTAGCGGGCAGATCGGAAACATCGAATTTATCGATGCTGCCGATGCCGGATTCAGATTTGATCAAGCGATCCCAACAGTGGGCGACGCCGCTACCAAGCGGCGTTACGAGGCCCAAACCTGTAACAACCACGCGTCTCATACGCCGGATTCCCCGCCCTTAACGACGGCGCGATGCGATATCCGTGAAGCGGTCATCGGCCGGTCTCCGCGGCGCAGCGAAGCCAGAATCAGGTGATTTGCTCGATGTAGTTGACCGCGTCTTTGACGGTCAGGATTTTCTCCGCAGCGTCATCCGGAATCTCGCACCCGAACTCTTCTTCGAAGGCCATGACAAGTTCTACCGTATCGAGGCTATCAGCGCCCAGATCATCAATAAAACTCGCGCCATCGGTCACTTTATCTTCATCGACGCCCAAATGTTCGACGACGATCTTCTTTACCCGTGCCGAGATATCATCACTCATTAAACATTCCCTCGGATATTGCTTGGCGATCCGTTAAACGACTGGATTATAGGTTCAGACACCGTCAGGTATAGCCTTGATATTAGCTTACCGCGGATAATTCCGCGTACGACTCCGGGGCGATTTCCCGCCGACGCGCGCGGTAGGTAACATACTTTGTGGCGCATGGCCACAAGTCAACGCAGTCTCGTTGCTGGCCGTCAAAACATCGCCATACCGCCGTTGATATGTAGGGTCTGGCCGGTCACGTAGGCCGCTTCGTCGCTGGCGAGATAAACACAACCGGCCGCCACGTCAGTCACCGCACCGATATGCGCCGCCGGAATCGCTGCGACGATTCGCTCGCGCTGGGCCTCATTCAGGGCTTCCGTCATTGCGGTATCGATAAACCCCGGGGCGACGCAATTCACCGTCACGCCGCGGCTGGCGACTTCGGCCGCCAGCGCCTTAGCCAATCCAGTCAGACCGGATTTAGAAGCGGCGTAATTGGCCTGCCCCGGATTTCCGGTGGCGCCGACAACGGATGTAACGAATAGAATCCGTCCCCAACGCGCTTTCATCATGCCGCGAAGAGACGCCCGCGCCAACCTGAAACCCACGCCCAAATTGATGTCTATCACATCCTGCCATTCCTCATCCTTCATTCTGAGAGCCAGATTATCGCGGGTAATGCCGGCACAATGGACCAAGACCTCCATGCCGCCCATCGCCTCGGTGGCGCGGCCCATCAGGCCCTCGACCGATTGCGTGTCTTTCAGATCACAAGGTACCGCATGGGCGCGCGTCCCGAAATCCGCCACTTGTTGATCCAGCACCGTTTGCCGGCTGCCGGACAACGCCACTTCGGCGCCCTGGGCGTGCAAAGCGCGCGCAATTGCCGCACCGATGCCGCCAGTCGCACCCGTCACCAACGCCCGTTTACCCGTCAGATCAAACATTCCAATTTCTCGCTCGCCATTCCATTTTCTCGCTCACCATTCTCTCGCTCACAATGACTTTAGAAAACTCTCAATTTCATCGATGCCGCCCACGGCAACCGCGTTCAATTCCG
Organism: Pseudomonadota bacterium; assembly: GCA_027624955.1. Taxonomy (NCBI): domain Bacteria; kingdom Pseudomonadati; phylum Pseudomonadota; species Pseudomonadota bacterium. Next base: position 67,128 of record JAQBTG010000004.1, on the reverse strand, counting down.
GGTCGATGCGCCGCGTTAGACTCTTCAAGACAGTTCCAGCACCGGTCTCGACCAGCATTTCGACCCCCTCGGCGGCCATCGCCGCCACGCATTCCCGCCACCGAACCATGGCTGTCACTTGGCGTACCAGGAGATCGCGAATCTTATCGGGCTCATACACCGGACGGGCACTGACATTGGCGAATACTGGAACCGAAGGTGGGCGAATATCGACATTCGCCAGGGCCGTGGCCATGGCTTCGGCGGCAGGTGCCATCAATGGGCAGTGAAATGGCGCACTAACCGGCAGGAGAACCGCCTTGCGCACGCCCTTCTCGCCGGCGAGCACGATGGCGCGGTCAATTGCCGCCTTGCTACCGCTGAGTACGACCTGTCCGGGTGCGTTGTCATTGGCCAGCGTACACACTTCAGCCGAGGCCGGATCGCTCGTGGCTTCGGCGGCGATTTCTTCGGCCACGGCCAAATCGGCGCCCAACAGCGCCGTCATCGCACCTTCGCCCACTGGCACCGCGCGCTGCATGGCATCTCCGCGCAACCGAAGGAGGCGCGCGGCATCTGGAAGGGAAATCGCGCCTGCCACAGCCAGGGCAGAATATTCACCTAGGGAGTGTCCGGCCACTGCGGCGGCTAGCGCCGCGACCTTTTGCCCGCTTTCTTGCTCGATAACCCGGATCACAGCCATGGACATCGCCATCAACGCCGGCTGGGTGTTCCTTGTTAGGCGCAATTCCTCATCGGGACCGTTAAATATCGTGGCTGAGAGTTTCTCTCCCAGAGCTTCGTCCACTTCTTCGAAAACCTCACGCGCGGCGGCGAATGCCTGCGCCAAATCCTGCCCCATTCCAACCTTTTGCGACCCCTGTCCGGGAAACACGAATGCTCGCTGCACGTCCCGCAATTCTCCCTGGTTTGCGCCCCCGATCAATTCATCGAGCGAGCCAAAGTTGACTGCACTCGACGCCCTGTCAAGCGCCCTTGCACGGTAGAGGCAATCCTGTATAGTGCGGCGCCTTAGCAGCGCTGCGAACAAACTGTTTGTGGCGGTTTTGGTGTATTCGGCGCGCCCAACTCGGGTCAAGTCTGAACCGCAAAACGTGAATACTGTATACGAAATTTGGGAGAAGCCTCGACATGCCGCTCTATGAGAGCACGTTAATTGCGCGCCCCGACATATCGGGACAACAGGTCGAGGGCCTGTCCGAGCAATTTCAGACAATTGTTCGCGACAATGGTGGCGCTGTGCCGAAGACCGAATATTGGGGCCTGCGCAGCCTGACCTACCGGATCAAGAAAAACCGCAAAGGCCATTATTTGCACATGCACATTGATGCTCCAGCGGAAGCGATCGCCGAAATGGAACGCAATATGCGCATCAACGAAGATGTAATGCGCTATCTAACGATCAGGGTGGATGCTCTTGACCCCGAACCCTCAACAGTCATGCAGTCAAAGGGATCTCGCGATACCCGCGGCAGGGGCGAATATCGCAGCCGCGACGGCGAGCATGGCGGCGGACGGTCTGATGCACAAGAAAATAAGCCCGGTCCTGCGGCCGTGAATGTAGCCGCGGACAAGCCTGCGGCCAGCGCTGGCGCGAGTGACGCTGCAGCAGAGACCAAGACAGAGACTAAGACGGAGACCGTGGCCGAGGTGGCCCCGGAATGAGTTCAGAGCGGAGTTGAACATGGTTGATGTGTCAGAAGGCCGCGGCGGCGGACGCGGCGGAAACGACGGACCACGCTTTGGTGACTCAGAACGGTCTGGCGGACGCGGCGGACCGCGCGAAGGTGGCGGAGACGCAGGTTCGGGGGCATTTCCTCGCAGGCCGTTTTTTCGCCGGCGCAAATCCTGCCCGTTCAGTGGGGCAAACGCGCCAAAGATCGATTACAAAGACACCAAGATGTTGTCCCGGTTCCTGTCCGAGCGCGGGAAGATTGTGCCTAGCCGCATTACTGCCGTATCCATCAAGAAGCAGCGCGAATTGGCCCGCGCGATCAAGCGGGCCCGTCATTTGGCGCTCCTCCCTTACGTCGTAAAATAACAACCGTCTGATCAGACGGAACGTCCGCATCCGCGGAACGTGCCCATCGAGGAGTCGTTAGCCATGGATATCATCTTGCTCGAGCGCATCGAGAGACTTGGCGGTCTGGGTGAAACCGTCCGCGTCAAGGATGGCTATGCCCGAAATTTTTTGTTGCCGCAGAAAAAAGCCCTGCGCGCGACCGACGCAAACCAGCAGCGTTTCGAGCACGAGCGCGAAGCGCTGGAGAAGATCAACGATGAGCGGCGCGGTGCGGCCCTTACTGGCGCTGAGAAGATCGAAGGCAAGGATTTCGTCCTCATCCGCCAGGCCAGTGACACATTTCAGCTTTATGGCTCGGTCACCGCGCGCGACATCGCCGACGCCATAATCGCCACCGGAGTCGACATTAAGCGCCAGCAAGTGCGCCTTGATAGACCCATCAAAACGCTCGGTATTTTCGAAGTTCGCGTCGCGGTCCACCCGGAGGTGATCGTGACGGTCAAGGCCAACGTGGCGCGCTCGACGGACGAGGCTGAGACTCAGGCTAAGGGCGGTTCCATTTTACCGGCGCATGAGCAGGACGCGCTCGACGAGCGAGAAGAGGCTGAGGCCGCCAGAGCGGAAATTGCCGAGGCGGCGGCGGCTGTGTTCGAGAAGCAGGAAGAAGTTTTGGAGGTCATGACCGAATCCGAAGAATCTTCGGCGGGTAGTGACGAGCAGCAACCCAATTCAGATGCGCCCGGTGAAAGTGAATCGGGCGATGCCACCGCCGCAAAGGCGGAAACAACAGGCGGCTGACCCCACGGCCGAAAGCAGCGCCATGCTCTGCGGGGTACTCTTTAAGGCATTGATGAGCTGGGGCACGCTTCGGGTCATCGATGGGCGCGGCAAGCTGCATGAATATGCCGGCACGCCGGGACCGCAGGTCACGGTCCGGTTGCACGATACATCACTCCACTACAAGCTGTTCTGGAACCCACGCCTAGCGGTGGGCGAAGGCTATATGGACGGCACGCTGACGGTCGAGGATGGCGGCCAGATCATCGACCTTATCGATCTGATGGGCGCCAATCTCAACAAGTTGGAAGCAACCAAGGTGATCCGGTTCCGCAACTGGCTAACGCCCTTTGTGCGACCGATTCAGCAGTATAATCCGGTGAGCAGAGCGCGCAAAAATGTGGCGCATCATTACGACCTCTCGGACGAATTGTTCGATCTTTTCCTCGATAGCGACCGGCAATATTCCTGCGCCTATTTTCAAACCCCGAACGACAGCCTGGAACAGGCACAATTGGCGAAAAAGCATCACCTTGCGTCGAAGCTGGTGCTCGACCGCCCGGGCCTAAAGTTGCTCGATATCGGCTCGGGTTGGGGGGGGCTCGGCATCTATCTGCATCAGGTGACGGGCGCCCAAGTAACTGGCCTGACGCTCTCCACCGAGCAGCAAGCCTACGCCACGGAACGGGTCAAGAAACTCGGCATCGCCGATCATGTGCGCTTCGATTTGCGCGATTATCGCCTGGAGACTGGGGTCTATGACCGCATCGTCTCGGTCGGCATGTTTGAGCATGTCGGCGTCAAGTACTACACACAATTCTTCAGAAAATTGAAATCCTTGCTCGCCGAGGACGGCGTAGCGGTGCTGCATACGATTGCCCGATGGGATGGCCCCAGCGTCACCAATCCGTGGCTGCGCAAATATATCTTTCCGGGCGGCTATACGCCTTCTCTATCAGAGATATTCGCGGCGATTGAACCGACCGGCCTACAAGTGCTCGATGTGGAAATTCTTCGCGTCCATTATGCTGAGACACTCAGGCACTGGTCGGCAAACTTCCGCGCCAACCGAGACAAGGTGAAAGCGATTTATGACGAGCGTTTCAGCCGCATGTGGGAGTTTTATCTGGCCGGGGCGGAAACCGCATTCCGCCGTCAGGATCACATGGTCGCGCAAATTCAGATCGCCCGCCAACAGGACGCCGCGCCGCTCACGCGAGATTATTTGTCCGAATGGAAGCGCGACCACCCAGTCTGAGTGCCGCGCCGCAAGTTATCCCCATAATTACCGCAAACTTTTACAGGTAATTTTTGCCCGCGAGAGGGCGCCGTGGTATCGAAGCCGTCTTGCTATGATGTATAAGGGTTCATGGGACCAAGCAGCGCGATAAACAGCATTCAGGAAGTTGACGGGCAGCTTCCGAGCTATCGCACCCTGCCGCACAATCTTGAAGCAGAGCAAGCGCTCTTAGGCGCAATCCTGATCAATAACGAAGCGCTCAATCAAGTCGCGACCTTCCTCGAACCGCCACATTTCTATCTGCCCGTGCATGGCCGCATATTCGAGGCCATTCTCAAAATGATTGAACGCGGACAAATCGCCAGCCCGGTGACCCTCAAGCATTATTTTGACAATGACGATTCACTGTCCGACGTCGGCGGCGCACAATATCTCGCCCGGCTGGCCGGCTCTGCGGTGACGATCATCAATGCCGAGCATTATGGCCGCGCCATATATGACTTGGCGATGCGGCGTGAATTGATCAGCATCGGCGAAGACATGGTCAATGAGGCCTATGACGCCTCGCTCGATGAAAGCGCCGTCGCCCAGATCGAGAATTCCGAACATAAACTGTTCAAATTGGCCGAGGAAGGTGGCGCCGAAGGCGGATTCCGTTCCCTCGATGTGCCGCTCCGCGTCGCTCTCGACATGATCACCCAGGCCTGCAAGCGCGACGGCCAGCTGTCCGGTACCTCTACCGGATTTATAGATATGGATAAGCTGCTGGGCGGCCTGCATCCTTCAGATCTGATCATTCTCGCAGGCCGTCCGGGCATGGGGAAATCCGCCCTGGCCACCAATATCGCCTTCAATGCGGCGCTCGCCTACAAGCAGGAAAAGGATGATCAGGGCAATGTCGTGGCCGAGCACGGCGCAAAGGTCGGCTTGTTCTCGCTGGAAATGTCATCTGAGCAGTTGGCGACACGGCTTTTGGCCGAACGCTCGGAAATTTCCTCGGAAAAACTGCGTCGCGGCGAATTGAGCGACGCCGAATTCAGCAGAGTCGTACGCGCCAGCCAGGAAATCGAAAGCCTGCCATTGTATATCGACGATACGCCGGCGCTCTCCGTCGCCGGCCTGCGCGCCCGCGCGCGCCGCCTCAAACGCCAGCACGGTCTTTCCCTAGTGATCGTCGATTATCTCCAGCTCCTGCGCCCGTCCAGCAGTATGCGCCTCAACAACCGGGTGCAGGAGGTCTCCGAAATCACGCAGGGGCTGAAGGCCTTGGCCAAGGAGCTGAATTTACCGGTGATGGCGCTTTCGCAATTATCGCGGGCAGTGGAGCAGCGCGACGACAAGCGGCCGCAACTTTCTGACCTCCGCGAATCGGGATCGATCGAACAAGACGCGGACGTCGTGATGTTTATCTACCGTGAACAATATTACCTCGCCCGCAAGCAGCCCGAAGACGGCACTGCTGAACATGCCGAATGGATGGAGCGCATGGAACGCGTGCATAATCTGGCGGAAGTGATCGTCGCCAAGCAGCGTCACGGCCCGATCGGCAAAGTCGATATGTACTTCAACGAGTATCTCACCCGCTTCGGGGATTACGACCGCGCGCATAGTCAGATAGCCGACGACGCGCCATTCTGAGCGCGCTTGATACCGTCGAACGCCTTTGCGGGCGCCCAGCTTAGCATCGACCTCGACGCCATCGCGGCCAACTGGCGCGCCCTGGCAGCGCGCCTCGAAGCGGGCGCACGGGCCGGCGCGGTGGTCAAGGCGGATGCCTATGGACTGGGGATGGCGGCCGTGGCGCCGGCTCTCCATGGCGCCGGTTGCCGAGATTTTTTCACCGCGTCGCTCGATGAAGCCATCGCCTTGCGCGCTGTCCAGGCGGACTGCCGAATTTATGCCTTTTTCGGCCCGCTGCCCGGCGAAGCCGCCGAGTATTCGCGCCACGCGCTCACCCCGGTTCTCAACGATCTCGGCCAGATCGAACTCTGGCGCGCTCATATACATCAGGGCGGCACGCAGAAAGCGGTGCTGCACATCGATAGCGGCATGTCGCGCCTCGGCCTGCCACCCGAGGAAGTGGCCTGCCTGGTGGCGGAGCCAGAGCGTTTGGCCGGGCTAGATATCGCTTTGGTGATGAGCCATTTGGCTTGTGCCGAGCAGCCTGAAACCGCGATGAACGAGGCGCAATTGAGCGAGTTCAAAACGGCTTTGGCCGCGCTCAACCCTGTCGCGGCAGCCGCCGAATCGAGCTTGGCCAACTCTTCCGCGATCTTTCTCGGCCCTCGGTTTCAGTTCGATTTGGTGCGCCCCGGGGCGGCGCTGTACGGTCTAAATCCAACGCCTGGAAAAGCCAATCCAATGTCGGAAGTCGTTCGTTTAGAAGGGAAAATCCTGCAGGTACGTCGCGTTGACAGCCCTCGGAGCGTTGGCTATGGTGCCGCGCACGTCGTGACGCGGCCAAGTCGAATTGCGACCGTGCCCGTCGGCTACGCTGACGGATATTTGCGTAGCGCCAGCAACCAAGCCACAAATCGGGCTTGTGCCTATGTGAGAGGCGCCCGGGTGCCGATCGTCGGGCGGGTGTCGATGGATATGATTACGCTCGACGTCACCGACATACCGCGCGAACACGCCCAACCCGGAGCGCTTGTCAATTTGATCGGCGGTCCCCATTCCATCGATGCATTTGCCGCCGAAGCCGGCACCATCGGGTACGAGGTTTTGACCTCTCTGGGGCGACGCTATCGGCGCCGCTATATCGAAAACGGCATCGCACGTGAGGGAACGGCATGACGTCCGGGATCGCGCACGCCTATGAAGTTTTGGTGCTCCGAAATCCTAAGTTAGTTCTGGTCGCGCTGCTCTCAATTCTGGTTTTCTTCGGCTATTACACTAAAGATTTCGCGTTGGATGCATCGGCCGACTCTTTGTTGCTGGAAGACGATGTGGACCTCAAGATATTCCGCGAGATCCAGAAGCGATATCCGAGTAACGACTTGCTCATCGTGACATACACCCCCGACAACGACCTCTTTTCGGACCAAGCGTTAGAGTCCTTGAAGCAACTTCGCGAAGACCTCAGGAAAGTCGCCGGTGTGGACACGGTGTTCACGATACTGGACGCCCCGCTGTTGAAAAGCTCGGACAAACCGTTCACAGAAATGATCAACGACGTACCAAGCCTGGAAAAACCCGGTATCGACCGGAGTCGGGCCAAAGATGAGCTGCTCACCAGTCCTATTTACCGCGAGCTCATCATCAGTTTGGATGGTCGAACAACCGCGTTGCTGTTGGGATTGGTTGAAGACCAGCAGTACAATAGCTTGCGGCAGTCACGAAGTGAGCTGCGCGCCAAAAAACAATCTTCTGGTCTCTCTGCCGAGGAGACACAGACCCTAAAACGCATCGAAAGCGAATATCTTCAGGCTCGCGAAGCATTAAATGCGCAGCGCCACTTAGATATTACACAGATCAGAGACATCACCGCGAACTACCGGGAGCAAGGCGAACTGTATCTCGGCGGGGTACCGATGATTGCCGACGACATGGTGACGTTTGTGCGCAACGACCTAATTGTCTTCGGTGGTGGCGTGCTGGCGTTTCTCATCATTGTTCTCGCCATTATCTTCCGTAAATTGCGTTGGATCGTGCTGCCGTTGCTCAGCTGCTTTTACGCTGGCCTCGTCATGGTCGGCGTTCTCGGATTGAGCAGTTGGAACGTCACCGTTATCTCATCCAATTTTCTCGCCCTCATGCTGATCATTACGATCTCGATGAACATTCATTTGATCGTGCGTTACCGCCAGCTCCATCGAGATTATCCCGATGACGATCAGTTGGTGTTGGTCAGAACCACTATCCATAAAATGGTGAAACCCTGCCTGTACACTGCGCTCACGACCATCATCGGATTTGGCTCCCTGGTCGTGAGTGAAATCAAGCCGGTGATCGATTTCGGGTGGATGATGAGTGCCGGTTTGGCAGTGACATTTGTCACCTCGTTTCTCCTATTTCCGACATTGTTGATGGTGATGGGGAAAACCGAATCTAAGCCCGCCATCGAGAGTGACCGATTTCTCTTACCTGCATATCTCGCCCGTCTGACCGAGACTCAAGGCAACAAGATCATGCTGGCAGCGGTAATAGTGACCGCCGTGAGTGTCGCCGGAATCAGCCAACTGCGAGTCGAGAACAGTTTCATCAACTACTTCAGCGACGACACGGAAATTTATCAAGGTCTCAAGCTCATCGATGACAAGCTCGGTGGTACGACGCCGTTAGAAATTCTGATAAACCTGGGGGACGATACCGACGACGCCCTGAGTCCCGAAGAGCTTGCAGGGATGACCGAGCACGAAATACAATTAGAGCGCGAGTTTGAGGAAGCACTCGCCAGCTCGCCGGAGTATTGGTTTACCCCCGACAAAATCACGCGCATCAAAGAAGTACATGACTACCTCGATGGACTGCCCGAAATCGGCAAGGTGCTCTCGCTCGCGTCGGCAGTACGGGTTGCCGAAGACGTCATCGAGCAGGACCTAGATGCAATGCTGCTGGCACTCCTCTATACCAAAATTCCCGCCGAAGTAAAAAAAGACATGATCGACCCCTTTGTGTCGATCGACAACAACGAGGCGCGGCTGTTCGCGCGGGTGTTGGATTCGAAACCGGATTTACGCCGCAGGGAGCTGCTGGAGACTGTGCGCAGCGATTTGGTGGAGAAGCTCAATTTTGAGGAGCAGGACGTGACCGTGAGCGGGCTCCTGGTGCTCTACAACAATATGTTGCAGAGCTTATTCTCATCGCAAATTAAAACCATAGGTGTCGTAATGCTGGGAATCGCGATCATGTTCCTCGTGTTGTTCCGGTCGATCCCCTTAGCGATTATAGGTATTCTGCCAAACCTGCTCAGTGCCGGAGTGGTTTTGGGTGTCATGGGATTGGCAAAAATTCCCATGGACATGATGACCATCACGATCGCCGCCATCACCATCGGTATCGCGGTGGACGATGGTATTCACTACATCTACCGCTTCAGGGAAGAATACGCGCGGACGAACGATTATGTGGAGACCATGCGCTTTTGCCATTCCAGCATCGGCAAAGCGATGTTTTACACGACCATGACCATTATCATTGGCTTCTCCATCCTGGTATTTTCCAACTTCACCCCCACTATTTATTTTGGTGTATTAGTCGCGGCGGCAATGTTTATTGCTCTTTTGGCGGCACTCACGCTGCTGCCAAAGTTGATTTTACTGTGGAAACCATTCGGCTGACGAACTCAGAGTTCGAGGCGGCAAATGTCCCCAAGGCCAGGCAGGCAGTCCTGACGGGCGCGACAATGATTTCCATTACCCACGACATAGCGAGTGCGCGTAAAATTGGGAATCGAATCGGCGTGATATTCGACTGCAAGATGATCTGGAGCGGTGCGGTGGACAAGATTGACCAAAGCGTCGATGCGCATGTCGGGCAATTTATCGCCTCCCGCGCCGAACGCCCCAGACAGATGCAAGCTCGCCGCTTGTGACAATCGCGAGGCCTCTCCGGTCGGCCTACGCGCAACAATTGCTTTAGGTGGAGATTCGTTGGCGCGCACTGATCCAAGATTTGTTTGTCAATCCTGTGGCGCGAGCCGGCCGCGCTGGGCGGGTAAGTGCGATGCATGCGGCGCCTGGAATAGCATTGCCGAGGAAATCCCACGCGAGGCGGCGCCCAAGGGCTTGGGCAAAGGCAGAGGGCGCGAGATCGCTTTCGTTAATCTGGCCGGCGAACATGGCGAGGTGGCGCGTCACGCCAGCGGCATAGCGGAACTTGACCGGGTGGTGGGCGGCGGCCTGGTGGCCGGCTCGAGTGTTCTCCTGGCTGGCGATCCAGGAATTGGCAAATCCACCCTTCTCCTGCAAGCCGCTGGTGCGCTGGCAGCAAACGGCCTGCGCTGCGCCTATATTTCCGGCGAAGAAGGGATCGAGCAGATTCGCCTGCGCGCGGCCCGTCTCGGCCTCAGCGATGCGCCGGTGCAATTGGCCGCGGCGACCAGTGTGCGCGATATCCTGACCAGCCTTGAGAGCGCGGCGCCGCCCGATGTCATCGCGGTCGATTCGATCCAAACCATGTATCTCGATACGCTCGATTCGGCGCCCGGCACTGTCTCGCAGGTGCGCGGCGCGGCTCAGGAATTGATTCGCCACGCCAAGCGCTCAGGCTCGGTGCTGCTGGTCGTCGGCCATGTCACCAAAGACGGCCAGATCGCCGGTCCGCGGGTGCTCGAACATATGGTCGATGCAGTGCTTTATTTTGAGGGCGAGCGCGGCCATCAATTCCGCATTGTCCGCGCCGTCAAAAACCGCTTCGGCCCGACCGACGAGATCGGCGTTTTCGAAATGACCGGCGCCGGTCTGACTCAGGTGCCGAACCCTTCGTCGTTGTTTCTCAATCCGGAACGCGGACCGGTTTCCGGCGCCGCCGTGTTCGCCGGTATCGAAGGCACGCGCCCGGTTCTGGTGGAAATTCAAGCGCTGGTCGCGCCCGGACCACCCGGCTCGCCGCGCCGCACCGTGGTTGGCTGGGATTCCGGCCGTCTCGCCATGGTGCTCGCCGTGTTGGAAGCGCGGGCCGGTCTCTCGCTCGGCAGCAGCGATGTTTTTCTTAATGTTGCCGGCGGGCTACGCATCGCCGAGCCGGCTGCAGATCTGGCCGTGGCGGCGGCAATTGTGTCGTCATATGCGGACCGACCGGTCCGCGAGGGCACCGTGGTATTCGGCGAAATCGGCCTGTCGGGCGAAGTCCGCCCGGTGGCGCAGGCGGCGGCGCGCCTCAAGGAATCCGCCAAACTTGGCTTCACCCACGCCATCGTACCGCGGCCCGCGTCCAAGGCTTCGGGCGGCGGCAAGGATATGGCCGAGGCCGGCGTCTCCGATATCTCGCGCCAGGAAATCAACCGGGTAGGCGAGGTACTCGATCTCTTGTTGCCGGTGCTCGCGGCCGGTGAGAGAGGGGCCTGAACGCGATGGAAGGGTTCCCCGTTAACCCGGTCGATATTCTGGTCGCTCTGGTGATGCTGATTTCCGCCCTGCTGGCGTTCTCACGCGGCGCCGTGCGTGAGATATTGGGCGTCAGCGCATGGGTCGGCGCCGCCTTGGTGGCGGTTTTCACTTTCGCCCATGTGCGGCCCTATCCGCGTCAATGGGTGGCAGACAATTGGCCGGATCTCGATCTCGGCGAGACTCTGGCCGACGCCGGCACTGCCCTGGTGCTGTTCCTCATTGCACTGATCCTTTTTACCATTGTGAATCAGATCATCTCGGGCTATGTGCAGCGCAGTCGCATGGGCGCGCTCGACCGTTCCATCGGCTTCATATTTGGCCTTCTACGTGGCGCCGTTCTTGTCTGTCTGGCCTATATGCTGTTTGTATGGGCGGTGAAGGCCCCTGAGGACAGGCCGCCCTGGGTGGAAGAAGCGAAGTCCATGCCCTATATCCAAATGGGAGCGCAGATCATCCGCGAAATTGCCCCGGAGGAATTGCGCAGCCAGGCGGAAAAATCGGCGGCGGACACGAAGCAAAACCTAAAGAAATTGCAGGACGCAGAAAGAAGCCTGCGCGCGCTCTCGGAGCCGACACCCAAAGATGGTGACGAAGGTCAAGCGCGCGACGGCTATGACGAAACCCAGCGCAAGCAGTTGGACGGTCTCTCCAATTCGGTCGAGGAGTAGCGGCGCATATCATGACGCAAACGAGCATGTCTCTTCATACGAGTCCCTTCGATGACGACAAACTGCACGAAGAATGCGGTGTCTTCGGCATCATCGGCCATCCCGACGCGGCGGCACATACCGCACTCGGCCTCCACGCGCTACAGCATCGCGGTCAGGAATCGGCGGGCATCGTCAGCACCACCGGCGAACAATTCTATTCGCATTACGGCCTCGGCCGGGTTGGCGATAACTTCGGCAAGGCCGAGGTGATTGCCGAATTGAAAGGCCCTGCAGCGATCGGCCATAACCGCTATTCGACCACCGGGCGGCCGGAATTTCGCAACATCCAGCCGCTCTTCGCTGATCTCGCGTTCGGCGGCCTGAGCATTGCCCATAATGGCAATTTGACCAATGCGGTGGCGCTCCATACCGAACTCGTGCAGCACGGCAGTATCTTCCGCTCGACCTCCGATACGGAAGTCATCATCCACCTGATTGCGCTGAGCAAGGAGGACGCTGTTACCGACCGCCTGGTTGATGCGTTGCGCCAGGTGGAAGGCGCATATTCATTGGTGGCGTTGACCGAGAATGCCATGATCGGCGTGCGCGATCCGCATGGCGTCCGTCCGCTGGTCCTTGGCCGCTTGGAAGACGCCTATGTTCTCACCTCGGAGACGGTCGCCCTCGATATTATCGGCGCCGATTTGGTACGCGATATCGAGCCCGGCGAAATGGTCTTGGTGCAGGACGGCGTGGTGACCAGCTTCAAGCCTTTTCAAAGCGTTCCCGAACGCTTCTGTGTGTTCGAATTTATTTATTTCGCCCGGCCCGATAGCCTGGTACAGAGCCGCAGCGTCTATGAGGCGCGCAAGGCGATCGGCGCCGAGCTGGCGCGCGAAGCGCCGTGCAACGCGGAGATCGTGGTGCCGGTACCCGATTCGGGCGTTCCCGCAGCGATCGGCTACGCCGCCGAGGCCGGCCTGCCGTTCGAGCTCGGCATTATCCGCAACCATTATGTTGGGCGCACCTTTATCGAGCCGACCGACCAAATTCGCCATTTGGGCGTCAAACTCAAGCACAACGCCAATCATCGCCTGCTTGAAAACAAACGCATCGTGCTGGTCGATGACAGCATCGTGCGCGGCACCACCTCGACCAAGATCGTCGAGATGGTCAGGAGCGCTGGCGCCACCGAAGTGCATATGCGCATCGCCAGCCCGCCGACGATGCATTCCTGCTATTACGGCGTCGATACGCCGGAGCGCGACGCACTTCTCGCCGCCAACAATGACCCCGCCCAGATGGCCAAGCTGATCGGCGTCGACAGCCTCGCTTTTGTCACCATCGACGGCCTCTACCGCGCCATGGGCGAAAGCCGCCGCAACCCCGACGCGCCGCAATATTGCGATGCCTGCTTTACTGGCGATTATCCCATCGCCCTATCCGACCGTGATGGCGGCGGCCTGCCGGCGCAGCTCTCCCTGCTCACCGAAAACAGTTCATGACCGATAAGCGCCTAGACGGCCGTATCGCCCTGGTGACCGGCGCCTCGCGCGGCATCGGTCGGGCCGTAGCGCGGCGTTTCGCCGCCGAAGGTGCGCGGCTCATTCTTGTCGCCCGCACCTCCGGCGGTCTCGAAGAAGCGGATGACGAAGTCCGTAGCGCCGGCGGCGAACCAGCCATGCTGGTACCACTCGATATCTGCAAAGGCGGCCTGGTCGACCAATTGGGCGCGGCCCTGCATGAGCGGTTCGGGCGTCTCGATATCCTTGTCGGCAATGCCGCGATGCTGGGCGGGTTGCGCCCCGTCGGCCATTATCCGCCCGATGTTTGGGAAGATGTCATCGCGCTCAACCTCACCGCCAACTGGCGCCTGATCCGCAGCCTCGACCCGTTGCTGAGGCTCTCCGACGCCGGCCGCGCGATGTTCGTGACCTCAGGCGTCACCGAAGGCACGCCGCCGGCCTATTGGGGCGCCTACACCGCAAGCAAGGCGGCTCTCGAAGCGCTGGTGTTCACCTATGCGGCGGAATTGAAGCGCACCAACCTCAAGGCCAACATCATCGACCCCGGCGCCTCCGCCACCAACATGCGCGCCGAAGCCTTCCCCGGCGAAGACCCGAACACCCTCGCCACCCCTGACGAGATCACCGAACGATTTGTTGAGTTAGCGGAAAGCAAATTTAGCGAATCTGGCGTCAAAGTATTCGTATGACGGCAAAGGCCCTTCCTCCCCGCTGAGGAAGGAAGGATTTATCACTGCCTTGCGTATGACGTGGTCAGATTACTGCTTAACGTAGGGATTCTTCCCTTTTCGCAGATACAGCCGAATTGGAACACCGCCAAGATCGAAGCGCGCGCGTAAGGCGTTTACCAAATAGCGATGGTAGGAATCGGGCAGTGCGGTGGGGCGACTGACGAAGGCCGCGAAGGTCGGCGGACGCGCTTTGACTTGTGTGATGTAGCGCAGCTTGACGCGGCGCCCGGAGGCGAGTGGCGGCGGATGGGCTTCCGTCGCCTCCTGCAGCCAGCGGTTCAGAGCCGCGGTCGGGACCCGAGCGTTCCATCTGGCGTAGATACCGAGCACCGCTGGCATAAGTTTATCGCAGCCGCGTCCTGTCAGCGCCGAACAAGTCACCAGCGGCACGCCGCGCAATTGCGGCAAACTGTCCTCAAGGCGGGCCTTCATGTCCTGCATCACGCCCTGCGGCGAATCCACTAGATCCCACTTGTTGAGCACGATTACCGGCGCCCGGCCTTCCTCGGCCAAGCGATTGGCGATGCCAAGATCCTGTCTGGCCGGCGGCTCCGTCGCATCGAACAACAGCACCACTACTGCAGCACGGCCGAGCGAGGCGAGCGTGTCCTCGGTCGAAAGTTTCTCGAGCTTTTCCTGGACCCGCGAGCGTCGGCGCAGCCCCGCCGTGTCGACCAATTCGATCGCGCGCCCCTTGAACGACCATTCAACCGCCACGGAATCACGCGTGATGCCGGCCTCGGGACCGGTTATCACGCGCTCGTCTCCCACCAAGCGATTGACCAGCGTGGATTTTCCCACATTAGGCCGCCCGACGATGGCGAGGCGAATCTTTCTCTCACCGTCCTCGGCTGCGAACGCACTCATCTCGCCGACATCTTCGTCTTGCCAAGCCGCTTCACCGAGCCGCGCTTCGAAATCGGCCAACGCCTCATAAAGTGCGTTTATGCCCTCATTATGTTCCGCCGAAATGGTCACCGGCTCGCCCAATCCGAGCCCATAAGATTCGGCGATCCCGCTACTTGCTGCAGGCCCTTCGCATTTGTTCACGACAAGGATGACAGGTGTCTCAGCGCGCCTGAGCACAGCCGCGAAATGCTCGTCTGCCGCCGTGATACCGGCGCGCCCGTCGACCACAAGGAGGGCGACATCGGCTTCGGCCAGGGCGCGCTGGGTCTGATCCATCATGCGCGCGCCGAGGCTGTCGGCGATCGCTTCCTCCAGCCCGGCAGTGTCAGTTACGCGAAAACGCAGCGGGCCGATGCGTCCCTCGCCCTCGCGCCGGTCCCGGGTCACGCCGGGCGTTTCGGCGACGATGGCAAGGCGCCGTCCGACCAGGCGATTGAACAGGGTGGATTTGCCAACATTGGGCCGGCCCACGATTGCGACTTTAAACGACATATTCCGAGCCTTGCTTCAGCGCAGCGCGATCAGGTCGCCATCATCGGTCAGAACATAGAGCGTGCCATTGGCCGCAATCGGCGGAACGCGCACACCATATGGCATTTCCAGGCGCCCCAGAAGACGACCGGTATAAGGCGAGATGGACACCGCATCGCCGTTCGACCCGAGCACGATCAGGCGGTCACTCAACAACAGGGGGCCGTTCCAAAATACCGGTTCATCGCGGCTTTCGGCGTCTTCGTAGCGTGGCAGGGATTGCACCCAACGCACCCGGCCATTGCGCCGCGCGAGACAAACGACATCGCCATCGACGGTCACCACGAAAATAAATTCACCGGCCACCCAAGGGGTGTTCAATCCGGCGATATCCTGCTCCCAAACGCGGCTTCCGGTGCGTACATCGATGGCCACCAAACGTCCGCCATGGCTGATCGCATAAGCTACCCCCCGGTCAATAACCGGCGAGCCGTTGATATCGTTGAGGGCGGCGAGGCTGCCGGTGCCGGGGCGCTGTGCGCCGAGTGAATCAGACCAAACGGTGCGGCCGTTTTCCACTCTGAGCGCCAGCAATTCGCCGGAAGAATAGGGCGCGATGACAATATCGCCCTCCACCGCCGGTGCCGCCGCGCCCAGCAGGCCCGCCGTCTCTGAGATACCGGCATGGCTCCACTGCACCGCGCCGTCTTCGGCTGAGAGCACCCATAATTGATTGTCATAGGTGATCGCAAAAACGCGCTTGCCTGCAACGATCGGCGCAGCGCGCATCGGAATGCCGATATCCTGGCGCCACAATATCGCGCCGTTGGCGGGATCAAGCGCCAGAACATGACCGAAGCCGGTGCTCGCAAACAGCCGGCCGTTGGCCACGGCAAGACCGCCACCGAAACCATCTTCTTCGCCGTCCTCGACGCGCGGATCGATGCGCCACAGGCGGTCGCCGGTATTCTCGTTGAAGGCGCTGATTTCTTCTTCCGAATCAATTGCGAAGACACGCCCCCCGGACACCACAGGCGTGGTCAGAATTCGCCCGTCGTCGCCCGACCCCGCGCCAATACTCACGCGCCAGAACTGCTCCAACCGCTCACCACCGGCCAAATGATGCATCGCATGGTCGGGGTAACCGCCGCTCTGCGGCCAGGACTCATTGATGTAAGGGCGCGGCAGACGGACATCGAGATCGGCGATGCGAGGATCGGGCTCGATCGCGCCCTCCAACGCCAATACCGAAAGCCGCTGACCGGGAAGCGGCGGCGCTTCATTGGCGCCGAAATAATCCGGCAGCAAGTCGCAGGCACCAAGCGCGGCACCTGCGAGAATCATGGCAAAGAAGCGGAGCGGCGTGCGCATCATCTTTAATCGGCGGCGCCGTTTTGCGGCGCCGCCGGCGCCGCCGTCTCTAGCCGCCCACCAAGACTCGCCAAAAGTTCTTGGGCGCGCGAGCGGACACCGTTCGGAGCGCCCAAATCGTCGAGCAAACCGGCAAATATTTCGCGCGCCGCTTCACTGCGCCCGGCGCGGATTTGGGCAATACCCGACAGTTCGGCTGCCATCGACCGCCACGGCCCCGTGCCGTTCACCAGAGGCGCCAGGCGCTGCAATACTTCATCCGGCGAAGCGCGATCGAGCAGGCGCTCGGCGGCGAGCAACGCAGCAAGCTCGCTATACAAAACGCCGGCGCGATTGTCCGCCGCAAGTTCATCATAAACCGCCACCGCGCCTGTCACGTCACCGGCCTCTACCAGCGCGTCGCCGGCCCGCAGGCGCGCCAAAGCCAGATACCCCGATGCGGTATTGTCGGCGAGTGCCTTGAATTCAACCGCAGCGCTCTGCGGCCGCCCGGCCTCCAATTCGGCTAGCGCGGCGGCAAATTGAATGCCCTCCGCCCGACGCAGGCTCTCGTTGCGCTCGCTAATGATGACAAATGCAGCCACTGCCACGACGAGCGCGACGGCAGAGCCCAGAATCCACCAGCGATACCGCCGCCATAATTTTTGGTACCGCTCATGGCGAATGTCTTCATCGACTTCGCGAAAAATATCGGCCACGTCGTGCCTCTCTCTATTCCGCGCCAGGGCGCGCTGGCGATCTCGCGCCGAAGCGCGCCACTAGGGCGCCTAGGCGGCGCCTCGCCATTTACTGGAACATCCCATGCTCGGCAACTGCTGCCTCGGACCTTCGCCGCTTTCGGCCACTTTCCGCATTGCTTCGAACAGCTCGCGCCGGGCATTTTCTACCGGATCGAGACGCGATTCATCCAATCGGCCGCGATATTGCAAACCGAGGGACGCATCGAACCCGAAGAAATCGGGCGTGCACACGGCGTCGTAGGCGCGCGCGACCGACTGACTTTTGTCGATCAAATAAGGAAACGTAAAACGATGCGCGTCCGCGAAAAGCTTCATATTTTCGAATGAATCAGCGGGATGATTAACGACGTCATTGGGCATGATAGCGACAGCGCCGATGCCAAGCCCTGCAAGCTCCGATACATCGCGCACAATACGATCAATCACCGCTTTGACGAACGGGCAGTGATTGCACAGAAACATGACCAGCGTTCCATTCGCGCCGCTGACATCGGCGAGGCTATGGTTTTTGCCGTCAACTCCCGGCAATTCAAAATCGACCGCCTTCCAGCCAAAATCGCATATAGGTGTGGTCATCGCGGCCATGGAATATCCTGTGAAAACCTGTGAAGGTCCCGTTCAAGCGGATCGATTTCATCCCGCTAAACGGGTGGGCTAAATCGGTGGATCGCACCCAGCGCTCTACATCGATGAGAATTTTGGGCATTATAGGCGAAGTCAGGCACTTCGCCACCTCCACCTTAGGTAAGCCGGGAAGTTAGGCAGCGCGGCATGGCCAAGCAACGCATAACAACCTATCGTGAATTTTGGCCCGTCTATGTCACTCAGCATAGCCGGGCGACGACGCGCCTGCTCCATTTCATCGGCACGTCAGGCGGGCTCGCCCTGATCGGCGCGGCGGCGGCGCTGCCGGAGCCCTGGCTGTTTTTGGCGGCACCCTTCAGTGGCTATTTGTTTGCTTGGATTGGGCATTTCTTTGTCGAGAGGAACCGCCCGGCGACATTTTCCTACCCGCTTTTTAGCCTGATAGGCGATTTCCACATGTATGGCTTGATGTGGCTAGGCCGCATGGGCACCCAGGCGGCGCAGCACAATAGCGAAGCATCTGAATGAGCGCGCGCTTTGGAACGAATGCGGGCGGAAGCCATGAAATCGCCGCAAGCTGCTCAATCAACCCATTGAAATTATTGCGATTTCAACCAAATATAAAGCAATCGCGCGGTTGATCGGACCCAAGAACAGGGTCTGATCCGGGAGGATTAATCAAAGTCAGACGGCGCTTATTTCTACGCCGCAGTTGCGGAACGCTGCGGTCTTGCCAGCTGATGCGTCTCGCGCATCTCGGGTTCCTTGCGCTCGCCCCTCGCCCGTGCCGGCAGATAGGCAATTTGATAATGCTCCGGGCAGTAGGGCTTGTTCGCCAAAGCGGGGTTGCCGCAGAAGTGATAATTCTCTTCGCCGGGGTGGCCGAACGGCCATTTGCAGCAAGCTCCGGAGGTGCTGAGAGCGATCTGGCGTACCAGTTTCACCAACACTTTCGCCACCGGTCGGGGCGCCGCCACAGCGCTGCTGCCGACGCCTTGGCGCCGGATCGGCGAGGGGCGTGCCGGCAGACCAAGGCGATGTGCCTTGCCAACGACGGCGTTCTTGGTAATGCCGACAATTTTACCGATTTCCGCGGTGGTCAGGCCTTCACTCCACAAACGAGTAACTTCTGCGATGCGTTCCGGTGTCCATATTGACATGATTGTTTCTCCCCGCCTCGGAATTTCTCAAGATCGCGCAAATCTCGCCCTACATGTTGTAGGGCCGTCTGCTATGCCCCCAAAATAGCGGGTCATACGCTAATGGCAAGGAATTTTATCGGCTCAGCCACAATATGTGGTGTGATTAGCTCTGGAAAAGGCCGGAATCAAGGCTCTTGAGCGGGTGTTTCGCCGCTCCGCCGGCGCTCAAAATAACCCTTCATATAATATTTGATATAGCGCTGTTCGAATTCCTTTGAACGCCGGTGCGCCTCTTTGATCGCCGCTGGGTCCATTGTCATCATCATGCTGAGCGCCATGCGTTCCGCCTCTTCGGCCATGTCATGCAAGCCAATTTCCGGGGTGCCTGCGACAACCGCGGCGGTGTTGTACATATAGACGGCCTCAGCATAGTCGCGCTCCACGCCAAGGCCGCGTGAATAGAGAATGGCCAAGTTAAAACGGCTTGCGGCGTCATATTGTTCGGCCGCGAGATGGAACCAGCGCGCCGCCGCGCTAAAATCCTTCTCAACGCCGAGCCCGCCAGCATGCAATGAGCCCATATTAAACTGGCCGGTCACATCGCCTTGCTCGGCCGCAAGCTGTGTCCATTTGAGCGCTTCACGATAATCAATCGGCACGCCTTCGCCGTGGATATAAAGGCTGCCCAGCGCCGCCTGGGCGATCGCGTCGCCGGCTTCCGCCGGCGCCTGCCATTGCTCGCGTGCGGCGCGGAAATCGCCCGCCTCATAGGCTGCTCGTCCAGATGCGAAATCTGCCATCACCGGAGTGCTGCTGACGGCCATCACCAGTATCAACGCCACCAGCAAAATGGCGCGCCTGACAAACATCATTCTGTTACTCCCATTCAATCGTCCCCGGCGGCTTGGATGTCACATCGTAAACCACACGGTTGATGCCGCGCACTTCGTTGACGATACGGTTGGAGACGGCGCCGAGGAAGGCCATATCGAAGGGATAGAAATCGGCGGTCATGCCGTCGGTCGACGTCACGGCGCGGAGCGCACAGACAAATTCATAGGTGCGGTGATCGCCCATCACGCCCACCGTGCGCACCGGTAAGAGGACAGCAAAGGCCTGCCAAATTTCGTCATACAGGCCGTGACTGCGGATTTCGTCAAGATAGATACGATCAGCTTGGCGCAGGATATCGGCTTTTTCTCGGCTTACCGGGCCTGGGATACGGATGGCGAGGCCGGGTCCCGGAAACGGATGGCGCCCGACCAAGCTTTCGGGCAGGCCGAGCTCGCGGCCAAGTGCACGGACCTCGTCCTTGAACAATTCGCGCAATGGCTCGACCAAGGCCATGTTCATGTGATCGGGCAAGCCGCCGACATTGTGGTGCGATTTGATGGTCACGCTCGGCCCGCCGGAAAATGAGACGGATTCGATCACATCCGGATAGAGCGTGCCCTGCGCCAAGAACTCAGCGCCGCCGAGTTTTTCCGCTTCCTGCTCGAAGACTTCAATGAACAGGCCGCCGATGATCTTGCGCTTTTCTTCTGGGTCCTCGACCCCTTCGAGCTTATCGAGAAACAGATCGCCAGCGTCGCGGTGGCTGAGCGGGATGTTGTAATGCTCGCGGAATATCTCCACCACCTGCTCGGCCTCGCCAGCGCGCAGCAGACCATGATCAACGAAGATGCAATGCAGCTGATCGCCAATCGCCTCGTGAATGAGAACCGCGGCGACCGAGGAATCGACGCCGCCCGAGAGTCCGCATACCACGCGTTTGTCGCCAACTTGATCGCGGATCACTTGGACCGCCTGGGCGCGGAACGCCGCCATCGTCCAATCGCCGGCGCACCCCGCGACATGATGAGCAAAATTGGCGAGAAGCTGCGCGCCGTGCGGTGTATGCACCACTTCGGGATGGAACATGACACCGTAATAGCGCCTGGCATCGTCAGCGATCACGGCGAACGGCGCGCCCTCGGAGGTGCCGACAACACGAAAGCCCGGTGGCAGGTCCGTTACCCGATCGCCATGGCTCATCCACACCTGCTCACGCTGCCCGGTGTTCCACACGCCATCAAACAGTGCACAACCGTCAGTCACATCGAGCATCGCGCGGCCAAATTCCCGGTGATCTGAACTTTCAACCGCGCCGCCGAGTTGGGCGCACAGCGTTAACTGGCCATAACAAATACCTAAGAGCGGCACGCCGAGGTCGAATACGGCCTGGGGTGCGCGCGGCGTGCCGGCATCCGTGACCGAAGACGGGCCACCGGAAAGGATAATGCCGTTCGGTGCGAACGCGCGCACCGCGTCGTCACCTTTATCAAACGGCATGATCTCACAATAAACATTGGCTTCGCGCAGGCGCCGCGCGATCAATTGCGTCACCTGGGAGCCAAAATCGAGAATTAATATGCGGTCGGTCATCAGCCCGGCATGCCGTCTGAAAATCGGAAATTCGACGAGTTAGTCCAGTCCGCCCAGTCCGCACAGTCCGCCATGTCGGCTCCGCTCCGCATTCGCGATCGAGCGGAGCCTCGCCATGGCATCATACCAACCGTGTGGCGGCTACGACAGGTTCAAGCCCAGCCCGTCCAGCCTTCTATCCTTGTCGCGGTGACAGGGCAAGTACGGCGCTACCAGTTTTCGGAATCGAGATCCAATAGGGCCTGCTTGTCGGCACTGGCGTCGTAGCGCTCGATGGCCTTGCGCAATTTGACCGTCTCTCTGCACTGGTTGCCGCACAAATCCTTGAGTTTCGTCAGCTGTGCTTGGGCCATCTCGGTATCACCGACCAACAGATAGGTTTCGCCGAGATATTCATTCGCGCCACGATGATTTGGGTCGAGGTCAAGCGCTTTGGCGTAGGCCTCGAACGCCGGGTCAGCTTCGCCCATTCGGCGGTACGAGTACCCCATTAAATTATAAGCCTCGGCATTTTTCGCGTCCCCGGCCACCGCTTTCTTGAAATATGCGATCGCCTCTTGCCAATCGCCATCGCGGAAGGCTTGCTGGCCGCGATCGAAATCACGGGTAGTGCTCGCGGAAGCGTCCGAATCGTCGCTATTGCTGCTCGCGGCCTGGACGTCCGTGCTCGGCAATAAGGCTGCCGCCGCGGCCACGAACGCGACCGCCAAGCTTGCCACCAAAAATTTTCTGAATTTGCTCATGACTTAATCTCCTGTCCCTACCGGTTTGCCCGCTGCAATCGTTTACGTCACGCCGATTATACACCAACGCGGAATATTGGATGTAGCAGCCTAACAATTGGTTAGTTATTTCGCCGAGACCACAGGGATAACGAAAAAAAACAAAAAGTTGAGGCGCCCGGGCGAGAAATTACCCTGTCTGCGGATAGTTCGGCGGCTCGCGGGTGATCGTCACGTCATGTACATGGCTTTCGCGAAGACCGGCTGAGGAAACTCGCAAAAAGCGGCAATTGCTGCGCATGTCGGCAATCGAGCGGTTACCCGTATAGCCCATCGCCGCACGCAAGCCGCCGACCAGCTGATGCACGACACTACCCACTGGCCCTTTGAACGGCACCCGTCCTTCAACCCCTTCAGGCACGAGTTTTAGTTGATCTGAGATTTCTTGCTGGAAATAGCGGTCGGCGGAGCCGCGCGCCATCGCACCGAGCGAGCCCATGCCGCGATAAGATTTATAGGAGCGCCCCTGATAGAGAAAGACCTCTCCCGGACTCTCCTCGGTGCCCGCAAACAGCGAGCCGATCATGGCGCAACTGGCGCCCACGCCGATCGCCTTAGCGAGATCGCCGGAAAATTTTATGCCGCCGTCGGCAACGATCGGAATACCCTGCTCGCGTGCGGCCTCGACACAATCAATCAAAGCGGTCAGTTGCGGCACGCCGACGCCGGCGACCATGCGCGTGGTGCAGATCGAACCCGGCCCGATGCCGACCTTTATCGCATCCACGCCGGCATCTATGAGCGCCTTGGCGCCGTCCGCCGTGGCCACATTGCCGCCCAGCACTTGAGCCTGGTTGCTTAATTTTTTGATCGCGGCGACGGCACGGAGCACGCCCTCGCTGTGACCATGCGCGGTATCGACGACGATCACATCCACGCCAACATCCAACAGCGCCTCGGCGCGGCGCAGGCCGTCTTCGCCAACACCGGTCGCGGCGGCGACGCGCAAGCGCCCCTTTTCATCCTTGGTGGCGTTGGGAAAATCGTCGGAGCGCTGAATATCGCGCACCGTGATCATGCCGACGCAGCGATAATTTTCGTCCACCACCAGGAGTTTTTCGATGCGGTGGCGATGTAAGAGCCGTTTAGCCTCATCCGGATCGACGCCCTCGCGCACGGTGACCAGATTGTCTTTAGTCATCAACTCGTGAATCGGTTGGCTGCTATCACTAGCGAAGCGCACATCGCGGTTGGTGAGAATGCCGACCAGGCGGCCATTGCCTTCTTCGACCACGGGAATGCCCGAAATACCGTGCCGCTCCTTCAACGCCAGTGCATCCGCCAACGGCCGCTCTGGCGAGATGGTCAACGGGTTGACCACCATGCCGGCTTCGAATTTCTTGACCCGACGCACTTCATCGGCTTGGGCTGCAATATCCATATTTTTGTGCACCACTCCGATACCGCCGGTCTGGGCGATGGCGATGGCAAGACGGCTTTCCGTTACCGTATCCATGGCGGCGGAAAGAATCGGAATACCAAGCTCGATGGTGGCGGTCAGGCGGGTGCGGAGGTCGGCTTGTCCAGGCAGGACGTTCGACGCGGCGGGTTCAATTGAAACGTCATCGAAAGTCAGCGCTTCCCGGATTTGCATGCTTTCTCCCAGTCAGAAATTGGAGCGCAATATACACCAAACTGCCGCGCCGCCAAGTTCGATCCCCGCGGCGCTCACTCGCCGCCGCGGAATCCTTGCGCCACGACATAAACTTCCGCCGAATCGGCACGACTGGCCGGCGGTTTGGCATGGCGCACTTTGGCAAAGCCGCGTTTCAAGCGGTCCAGCAGTTCGCGCTCCGTACCGCCTTTGAGCACTTTGGCGACGAACGCGCCGTCCGGGGCCAGGAGGACCTCGGCGATATCGAGCGCCGCGCCGCACAGCGCCATGACACGAATATGATCTGTGCCGGGATGCCCGGTTGCCGGCGCAGCCATATCGCTCAGTACGAGATCTGCGTGCCCACCCAGCGCCATCCGCATGGCCGGCAGCGATTCTATATCGAGGGCATCCAATTGCAGTGCCGTCACCCCGGCCAAGGGTTGCAATTCGGTAATATCAACCGCGACCACAACAGCGCCGGGCGTAAGACGCTTCATCGCGATTTGGGACCAGCCGCCCGGCGCCGCGCCCAGATCCAGCACCTTGCGGGCACCCTTGAACAGCCCAAACCGTGCATCCAGTTCGATCAGCTTGAACGCCGCGCGCGAACGATACCCGGCATCTTGCGCTGCCAGCACATAGGGATCGTTAAGTTGGCGCTGCAGCCAGCGTGTCGACGAGGGCTTGCGCCCGCGCGCCGTCTTGACCCGGATCGAAGCACTGCGGCCCGAACCGGAAGACACCCGCCGGCTCATACTGGCAAGTCGTCGGCGCGCATCATGCCGAGCAATATGCCTTCGCGCAGGCCGCGATCGGCAACATGTACAATTTCCGCCGGACAGGCGCGCAAGATCGCCTCCAAAATTGCGCAGCCGGCAACCACCACGTCGCCACGGCCGACCCCGACGCAGGGTTCGGCCACGCGCTCCTGAAAATCCATCGCCAACAGGCGGTCAACTTGGTGGCGGATATCTTCGAAGGTCAGACGAAATCCGTCCACTTGGGCGCGATCGTATCGCGGTAGGCCGAGGTGAAGTCCGGCAAGTGTCGTGACCGTGCCCGAGGTGCCGAGTACTTGTAGCGACCCCTCAGCCAGCGGATCAGCAATGCCGAGACCGGCGACAAACGGCGCGACCAACTCTTCCGCTTCAGCCACCATGGCCTCATAGGTTTTTGCCGATATATTGTCGCCGCCATGGCGCTCGGCCAAGCTGACGACGCCGCACGGCAGCGATGCCCAGGCGACCAGGTCAGGCAGGGCGCCCTCGGCCAGGCGGACCCAGATCAATTCGGTGCTACAGCCGCCGATATCGAATATCAGGGCATGCGATGCTGCCGCTTCCAACAGCGGCGTACAGCTGTCGAGCGCCAGGGACACTTCTTCACGGCCGTCGATAATTTCTAAATCCAGACCGGCCTCGGCCGACGCCCGGGCGAGGAAGTCGTCGCAATTGCCGGCCAGGCGGCAGGCGGCGGTGGCCACGCCGCGAAAGCGCGTAACGCCGCGCCGGCGCAGCTTTCCGGCACAGACATCGAGTGCCGCCAAGGTGCGCGCCATCGCCGCGTCCGACAGGTGGCCTGTCTCAGCCACGCCCTCACCGAGACGGACGATGCGAGAAAACGCGTCTATCACGCGAAAGCCTGACGGCTCCGGTTTTGCCACCAGCAAGCGACAATTGTTGCTGCCGAGATCGAGGGCGGCGTATACCGCATTGTCGGCTGGCAGCCCTTGACGCGCCACGCCGAGCCCGCCCGCAGGCTTGACCGATGGATCACGCGGCGCGATGTCGAGAGTCAATTCGCCCTCCCTTGAACCTGGGCCAAGTGGCATGCCGGCCCGCCACCCGCACCGAAAATATTTCGGTCAGGGTTCATAAAAGTATTACACCGCGCGTGGTTATATTGGCAATGCGCGCGGTCATCGGTTGACAATGCTAAGCGAGAGCTTAATTTTGCGCCACGCCTGAGCCTGTTGGGGGATCGTATAATGGTAGTACAACGGACTCTGACTCCGTCAGTCGAGGTTCGAATCCTCGTCCCCCAGCCAATACTTTCAATAGGTTAACGGCAATCCAATAAGCCGCATTAGCCGATCAGGCTCTATGAAAAAAATAGCCCGTTCCACATGGATCAAGTTTTGCAAAGCTGGCCAACGTCAGCCGAGCTCTAACGGTACAGCTCGATTGCCGGTCTTATCGATTAGACCGGTGATGTGAAAGAACCATGTTACCCGACGTGAACCGCACACAATAAGAATTGGCATCGTAGCGACTATCGCCGCTCATGACATATCCGGATCAATCCGTTGTCACTCGGTGGCGTAAAGCTTGAGCCGGCTGTCTTCAGCGTCGTTGATCTCGTAGACGGTGAATTGGCCTCGCTTTTTACCGCTCATCCCCGGCGAGCCATTGGGCATTCCGGGGAGCGTGATCCCCTTAATATCGGGACGTTCTCTCAGCATCCTATTAACCATGTCGATCGGCACGTGACCGCTGATAACATAGTCGTCGATAAATGTAAGATGGCAGCCTTGGAAATCGTCTGGAATCCCAGCCTCACGGCTCATCTCTCCAACTTCATAGGTTGGCTTGACGGTTACGGTGAAGCCGTTCTCGCGGAGATAGTCCGCATAGTCCGCACAGCAGCCGCATTCCGGTGTTTTGTAAAGAGTGGCCTCTTCCGCGAACGCGGCTGGCGTGGCGCCGAGATAGGCTGTTGAGGCGAAAACGATGGCTGCCACGGTGGCAATGATGGTCTGGCGCATCTTGGTTCTCCTTTGAGCTCGCCGATGGTAGCGGACGATGCGGCGCGGCGCATGCGCCTGCGCGATCCCAGCCACAGGTTAGAGTTCGCTGCGAAAATCCTCGAACTTACCGCCCGCACCACGTGGGATATCATGGTGAAAGCTGAATTCCAAGTCAAACGAATGGCCGAGCTGGGATTGGATCATTTGCCGTAAATTGCGCGCTTCGCTGGCGCTCAAACCGCCCGGCGCCACTAACTTTACTTCCAGCATCTCGCGGCTTTTCTGAATAATTTGATATTGACGGATGTCCGCTACTTCGCGGAAATGCGGGCCGCCAAAATCTGGTCGGATGCGCGAGCCGTCGGCGAGTGTCAGCATGCCGCGCACCCGTCCCATAATGTTCTTGAGAACCGGCAATCCGCGTCCGCACGGACAAGGCTCACCGAATTGCGCGAAATCGCCGATATCGTAGCGAATCAGCGGCATGGCGAAATTGTGCAGATCGCTCAGCACCACGCGGCCGGCTTCTCCGGGCGCGCAGGGATTGCCGTCCGCATCGAGAATTTCGACGATCAAATTTTCTGATTGCACATGGTAGTGCGCGTGATCGGGGCATTGCAGGGCGATGTAACCCATTTCCTGACAGGTATACATATCGTCAACGTCGAAGCCCCACACCTCTTGGCAAAGCGCCCGCACGCGGGGGTGTAGGACTTCGGAAACGGTCTGAACCTGGCTGAGCGTCGACAACTGAAGTTTCTGCTCGCGGCAAAACAGCAGCAGCGCCTCCAGATTGGACGGGTAGGTAATGAGATAGGCGGCCTCCTGGCGCGTCAGCCATTCCACCTGCTTGTCGACCGGCGTGGAGATGTCGAGCATCGCGCAAGCGCCGGTGGCAAAAAACGGCTGGACCGATTTCAGCCAATAATCAAAAACCAGGCCGTCGGGATATTGCGCCAGCCTATTTTCGTCGAATCGGATAACCGCGACCTTCGCGTTCAAATCGACGCGCCGCCACAAAAAGTCACGCAGCGTAATAACATTCCAGAACATCGATGCCATAGCGTTGGACAAGACAGTCACCGGCTTGCCGCTAGAGCCGGATGTGCTCACTTTCTGGGCCGCGCCATGCCCCTTGGGATAGCGTGTGCTGATCAGCGCGCGGCCGTCGCCGGTCTGAATATCCTCGCGCCGCAACAGCGGCACCCGCCGCCATATTTCACCGTCCAACGGATCACCGCTTTGCCAGTCTATGCCTTTGAGACTCTCGCGGTAGTACGGCACGTTGTCGCGGGCATGGCGCAGCAATTCTGCGGCTTGGCGGTATTGCTGCGCGCGCAGCTTTTCCGGCGTCCACCACTGACTTTGCTCCAGCTGAAACAGGAGCGACAAGATGATATTGCCGCTGCTCTCAGGTATGGCGGGCCAGGCAAGCCCAGCCATGGCAGAGACCGGCGTCGGAATCTCGCCGGCGGTGTTGCCCTCGCTCAAGACATCAGGTCCGGCTCAGCCTCTTGCTATCGGCATTACCTCGGCGGCAAAGCGCTCCATCGCGTCGAGCGATTGCGAAAGCGATGGCCGCATAAAATTGAACACCATACTCTTGACCCCAATTTCCGCCATCCGCGCGACATCCTCAGCCGTTTGTTCCGAGCTGCCGAGCAGGATATGGCGGCTGCCGTCATCGACCGTAACCGGGTCATCCTCGCGGTACCACACAGCCCAAAAGGACAGCTCGATCGCGTCGGGGTCGCGCCCTTCCTGTTCCGTCATGTCGCGCAATTTCTTAGCCCGCACGGCAAAGCGCGGCACGGTATTGAGCGGGTGTTTGGGGTTTATGCCGACCGGATACCAGCCGTCGCCGAGACGCGCGGTGCGGCGCAGCGCCGCCATGCTATCGCCGCCAATCCAGATCGGTGGATGCGGTTTCTGCACGGGCCGGGGACGGAAATAGATATCTGAAATATTGACATATTCGCCGCTGTAACTCGGCTCTTCGCTCGTCCACATGGCACGGAAAGCCTCGATATACTCGTCTGTTACTTTGCCGCGCGCTGCGAACGGCGGCGCTGAAACGACCTTGAATTCCTCTTCCATCCAGCCGGCGCCGACACCGGCGACCACACGCCCGCCTGACATCACATCGATGGTGGCAAATATCTTCGCTGTGAGGACCGGCTCGCGGTAGGGCAGCACCAGGACTGACGTCAGCAGCCGAGCTTTCTTCGTCATCATGGCGAGCGATGCCATGAGAGCGAGCGGCTCCAGTGCCGCGCCACTTGCAAATGAATCCGTCTCGCCAGTTGGCGTGTACGGATACACCGGGCGGAAATTGCGCGGGATAATTATATGATCAGCAATGGCGAAAATCGTAAAGCCCAACGCTTCGCCGCGTTCGACAAATTGTTTGATTGCTTCGGGCGTGGCCAGCGGCCCGGCAGTCGGAATATTGAAGCCGAATTCCATGATCTGGTTCTCCTTGGTGTTCTTTGCGCGCCCTTGTTTATAAACGAGAACGGCTACTTCACCACAGGAATCAGCACAGGAATCGGCACAGGAATCAGCACAGGAATCAGCACAGGAATCGGCGCATGAAACGCCTGGCGTTTATCGGCGAATGGATGATCGAACCTAGAGACGCCGCCAGTGCCGGCAGCGGCCCGAGACAACACGCGGCGCGGCGGTTACACATTCTCGGCTCACCAGAAATTGTGATTAAGAACGGCGCCCGGACACGCCTAGTTTCGCTTAGAAGCGCCGGCAAAGACGGTATGGAAAGCGGCGGATGGCGAGTCGCGCCGCCACCTATCTATGCGCTCGTCACGGGGAGGGGCGCCCCTCAGCGGCAAATCAGGCGCATCAATAACTGAAACCCGTCAGTTCTTCGCTGAGCTGCCACAATCGTTCGCGCGCTTCTTTGTCATGCGATTCGGCGGAGCTTTTGTCGATTTTGCATTTGTTGAAATATTTGCCGCTCACGCCTGCGACCGAATTCGCGGTGGCCAGATGCACGCTGGTGCGCGCGCCTTTCGTCTCACTGATGGCAACAAGCTGCTGCACCACCATCATCAACCATTTGAGCCAACCGCCGTTATTATGGGCAAATTTGCTGGCGACGAAGCCAGGATGCAGACAATTGACGGTAACCGAGCCACCATCCAGCATTTCAGCGAGACGAAGGGTGAAATGAATATTAGCGAGCTTCGACGCGTGATAGGCGCGCCAACCGGAAAAGCGCTCGGCGCCTTGCGGGTCGTCGAAATCGATCTGCGGCCCACGATGGGCTATCGAGGACACATTAACGATGCGCGCCGCTGGTGCCCGCTTCAGCTTTTCGAGCAACAAGCCGGTTAGCAGAAAATAGCCCAAATGGCTGAGCGCGAACGTCATCTCGATGCCATCCACGCTCAACTGCCGACGCTGAAACCAGGCGCCGACATTATTGACCAGCACATCTAGATGCTCCAAACGGTCGTTTAAGCGGTTGGCCAGAGCGCGAATGTCGTCCTGCGAGGACAAATCGGCCAGTTCGAAACCGACCCGTTCGTTGCCGCTATCGCGCTTGATCTGGGCGACGACGCGCTCGGCTTTGGCGCGGTCGCGGCCAACTAAGATAACCTCGCCGCCGGTTCGCGCCAATTCCGTTGCCGTGATCCGACCGATACCGTCGGTTCCACCGCTCACGAGAAAGTTCTTATTGGTCATTGTATCGCTGTTCTATAAATTGTCTTCATATGATACGGTATGTGCTCGGAAATTGTCCTGCAGATTGCAGCTGTAGTGCGGCTCGGCCCAAAAAAGCGGAAAGGATCGATGGCGAACCAGTCTTTCACCGCAGGTACCGATATGGCGAACCAGTCTCTCAGCGCAGGTACGGATATCGTGCTGGTCGCCGATGACAACGCGTCTCTACGATCGAAGATCGTTGATTTCCTGACCATGGAAGGCATCCGATCGGTGGAAGCCGGCGATGGTAAAATGGCGCTCAGCGAAACCTTGCGCGTGCAGCCCTCCGTCATTCTCCTGGATATCAAGATGCCCGCCATGGACGGCCTCACCGCAGCCAAGCTGATGGTCGACCTGCCGTGGCGGCCCAAAATAATTATGATGTCCGGCTTCGACGACAGCGTTCGTGTCGCCAACAAAGCCGGTCTTTCCGTCTTCGCTGTGCTCGAAAAACCGGTCCCGCTCAGATTGCTTGCTCGCTTTGTCTGGGAAGCACTGGGCCGCCAGACTGGCAAGCACTAGTCTGAGCCGCCCGAAGCCACCGCCCGAATTTTCCGTCGCTGTAGTTCGGTAGCCGCCATGTCCACGTCGCCGGCGGAATCAAATGCAAGGCCGTAAACCCTCTCGGCGCGTTCGCGCGTGATCAAGCCTTCGTCAAGATCCTGTTGGACCCGATCAACGTCGCGCGAAGCCGGCGGGCCATAGCCACCACCGCCCGAGGAAATAGAGATGATGGTTTCGCCGGGCATCAGCTCGACATCGCCGTATGCAGCCTGCGGCGTTACGTCACCATTGGCGCCGCGCTTGAATATTTGGATCGGGCCGCCCGGCAAACCGCCGCGCGCACCCGCCGCCGGATTGATCGTGCCATCGGCGACGTACAGCACACGCAGGCTATTGTCCTCACTGGGGCCGAACTCCACTTCGATACTGGGCGCGCCGCGATAGGTCCCAGCGCCTTCAGTATCGGTGAGCAGCCGCCGGCACGGCACGTGCAAGGGATGCGAAAGCTCGTCGACCTCGATGCTGTCCTGGCGGCACATGCCGGCATTGCCGACATGGACGATCGGCATCCAAGCATCGGCCTCCGGCGTGCCGGCGCCGCCGGTGACGCCGAGAACCAACTGATTGACAAAAACCTCGTTGCCCCGGCGTGGGTCGCGCCCAGATATGACACCACATGCGGGCGGGATGATCGGGCCCGCCTCAGCCATGCCGAATCCCTCCGCCAGTTCGGCCAGGGCGCGCTGGGTTGGGTTGGAGACGCGGTCCGCCAAATTTGTAGTGGCCACTGAACAACTGTGCGGGTGGCGCGGAATCCCAGTGACGCAATTCTCACGCAGCAACACCTCAACACGGCGGAAACTGCCGGCGTTGGGCGGCACGGTATGATCCTTAATGCCGTTGAATATGCCGACCATGGCGGCGGTGATCGAGCACGCTTCGGAGAGGTTGAGGCCGCAGGGTTGGCAGTCCGGATTGTCGCGCAGATCAACCTGAATTTGCCCGGCCTCGGCATCCACCTTGAGCGTTACTTTTGTCGGGATTCCATCCGGCACCCCAGGATAGGGGTCGTGCGCCGAACTGGCGGTTACGGTCCCGCTCGGCAGGCGGCAGATCGCCTGAATCATGCGTTGCTCGGAATAATCGAACCAGTTCTCGACATACTCCTCAAGCGCCTCCCAGCCGATATCTTCGCCCAGTTTCAACAGCTCGCGCTCGCCAATGCGCGCTGCACCCAGCGCCGCCAAATAATCGCCCCACCACTGATCGGGCACACGGATGCGCATGCGGCACATGCGTATAATATCTTCGATATTCTGGTAATCCTCCTGCACCTTGACGGCCGGGAATATCAGCGCCCCCTCCTCATAGACATCGCGTGCATGGCCCATATAGGTGGTGGGCTCGGAATTGCCGCAATCGGCCTGATGCGCCTTGGCCAGCACGGTGAGGCGATGCACGCCGGCATCGTCGATCACCGGCACAATGATGCAATGGTCCGCCGGATGGGAATTGCCGTGATAGGGCGAGTTGTGCAGGAAGGCATCGCCGCGCTTGAGTTCCGGATGACGCGCTTTCACCTCGCGCGCCATGATATCGGGACCGATCATGACATGAATGGGGAGGCTCTCCGCCGCCGACAGCAACCGGCAATCGGCGGTCAGGATAACGCAGGAAAAATCATGCGCGGTGTTGAGCACACCCGAGCGGCCGGTGCGAAACAGTGTGTTCTGCATCCGCCGCGCGATCGCCTCCAGCCGGTTGGAGAGGATCGCCATACGCGCGCCATCGCCCACCCGG
The DNA here is from genome assembly GCA_027624955.1 of Pseudomonadota bacterium. Classification (NCBI taxonomy): domain Bacteria; kingdom Pseudomonadati; phylum Pseudomonadota; species Pseudomonadota bacterium. The sequence goes on along the minus strand of JAQBTG010000004.1, from coordinate 34,332 downwards.
CTGCCACCGGCATTATTGTTTTGTTGTGCCGCCAGCATATCAAACCACCTTTTTGATGAGCACAAATAGTGCGCGGCCTACACGGCTGGCGCAACAGAATCATATAATGCGTCGGTGGTCGTCAGGATGTCGAACCTGGCCTGTCCGACAAGCAAACCCAATCCCTACTCAGGCCACCGAACAGGCAAATTCATTGAGAAAATGTGGAATTCCAGTTACCCAAGGCACATGAATGAAGCCAAGAATATCCTCGTCACGGGCGCGCTCGGCCAGATTGGTTCCGAGTTGGTTCCCGCGCTGAAGCGCCGTTATGGCGCGGATCGGGTCGTGGCTTCCGACGTTCGTATTCCCGCGGCAGGCGCCTTTGAAGGCCTGTTCGAGCAGGTCGATTGCACGCAGCCTCTGGCCATCCAGGATGTGGTGCGCCGTCACGAAATCGGCGCGGTTTACCATATGGCGGCATTGCTCTCGGCGGTCGCGGAGGAACGCCCACAGATGGCTTGGTCGATCAATCTGGGCGGACTTTACAACGTGCTTGAAGTGGCGCGGCAAAACAACCCGTCGGTGTTCTGCCCAAGCTCGATCGGCGCCTTCGGTCCGTCCACACCGAGCGACGCCACACCGCAGACCACCATTCAGCGCCCGATCACCATGTACGGCGTCACCAAAGTGGCCGGCGAATTATTGTGCGATTATTATTTCGAGCGCTTCGGCCTCGACGTTCGCGGCTTGCGCCTGCCCGGCCTGATTTCCCATATCGCGCCACCCGGCGGCGGCACTACCGATTACGCGGTCGATATATTTTATCAGGCGGTGCGTTACAGCCATTACACCTGTTTCCTTGCCGCCGATACGCGCCTCGACATGATGTACATGCCGGACGCCATCGACGGCATCATCCAGCTCATGCAAGCCGATCCGGCGCGCCTTCGCCACCGCAATGCCTTCAACGTGACTGCGATGAATTTCACGCCGCAGGAACTCGCCGCCGAAATCCGCAAATCCATCCCCGCCTTCGCCGTCGATTATGAAGTCGATCCGGTGCGTCAGGCGATTTCCGCCTCCTGGCCGCGCGCCATCGACGACAGCGCGGCGCGCGCCGAATGGGACTGGAACCCGAAATATGATATGGCGGCGACGGTTAAGGACATGCTGGAAAAGCTCGGCGAAAAGTTGAAAAGTCCGGCCCGGCAGGCCTGAAGCCACCAGCCCGGCAGGCCAGAAGCCAAAGGAGGCGACCATGCCCATCGAGCGCTTGCAACAGAAATTGGCGGCGGATGTGCGCGAAATGCAATCCACCGGCCGCGCCAAAGGCGCCGAGACGGTATTTTCCGGCGTGCTGGCGTCGTCTGGCGCCAATGGCCCGCGCTATCTACTGGCCGGCGAGGGCCAACGGGCTTATCTCCGGATGAATTCCAACAGCTATCTCGGCATGTCCCTCAATGCCGATGTGCGCAGCGCCGAGGAACAAGCGGTGCGGGCGATCGGCGCCGGACCCGGCGCGCTGCGCTTTATCAGCGGCACCTGGGCGCCCCATACCGCGCTCGAGCAACGCCTGGCGCGCTTTCACAGCCGCGAGGCGGCGATGATTTATAGCTCCGCCTACGCCACCGTCATGGGCGTGCTGCCGCAATTGATCGACAGTGAAACCGTTGTGATCAGCGACGCGCTCAATCACAGTTGCATTATCAACGCTGTCCGCTTATCGCGGCCCAAAGAAAAACGCGTCTACCCCCATCTCGATCTCGCCGCGCTCGACCGCATATTGGGCGAATGCGCAGAAACGTGCCGTCGCGCCGTGGTGATTACCGACGGCATCTTCAGCATGCGCGGCGACCATGCGCCGCTCGACGAAATCATGGCGCTGGCGCAAAAACATGATTCCGCCTATGCCGAAAACGTCATTGTCGCGGCCGATGATTCGCACGGCGTCGGCGCCTTTGGCGAGACCGGCCGCGGCACCGAGGAATATTGCGCCGCACCGCCGGTCGATGTGCTGATCGGCACATTGGGCAAGGCTTTCGGCGTCAATGGCGGCTATGTCACTGGTAGCGCCACGCTGATCGATTACCTGCGCGAAACCTCGCCTTTCTACATTTATTCCAACCCGATCACGCCGGGCGAAGCGGCGGCGGCTCTGCGCGCCGTGGAGATCGTCGATTCGCAGGAAGGCCGCGCCAAACTCGCCCATCTCCGCGCCGTGACCGCGCGCTTCGAAGCCGGCCTCGTCGCGCTCGGCTTCGAAACCATCGCCGGCGCCCATCCGGTGGTGCCCTTGATGGTCCGGGATACCGCAACGACATCGGCCCTGGTGGCATATCTCCGCGCCAATGCTATTCTCGCCACCGGGCTGAACTTCCCCGTCGTGCCGAAGGGCGATGAGGAAATTCGCTTCCAAATATCTGCCGATCATACGGCAGCCGATATCGATGCGGCGCTCAGCGTACTTGCCGCTTTCGCCGAACAGCAAAAGAAAATGAGTGGTTCCGCATGAATGACATCGTCCGCGACAAAGTTGCCATCGTCGGCATTGGCCGCAGCCAATTCGGCCGCTTCCTGCCCGATAGCCAGCTCAAGCTCGGCGCTACCGCGCTCAAGGGCGCGCTTGCCGATAGCGGCCTCGAGCGCAGCGATATCGACGGCTTGTCGCTTCATTTGGGCTGGCCGCTTGGCCTCGACTACGACCAGATCACCGAGGCTTACGGCCTTGACGTACGCTATGTCACCCAGATGTGGACGCATGGCCGGTTTATCGCTTACACGCTGCAACATGCCGCCTTGGCCGTGATCTCGGGCATGGCCGATGTGGTGGCCTGTGTCACCGCCATCAGCTTTACCCGCGAGCGTGATATTTTGGGCGGCCCGGGTGATATGGAAGGCACGCGCGAGGGCGGCGGCACGCATGGCGAAAACCCGCCCTACGGCCTCACCGCGCCCGCTGCCGGCGCGGCGCTGGCCTACCAGCGCTACATGGCGCTCTACGGCGCAACCAGCGAACAGCTCGCGGCAGTGCCGATCGCCTTTCGCAAACACGCGCAGCTCAATCCGCACGCCTATACCTATGGCAAGGGCGAGCTCACGCTTGATGACCATCAAAGCCAGCGCATGATCGTTGATCCTTTGCGCCTGTTTGATTGCAGCCTGATATCCGACGGCGCCGTGGTGATCCTGGTCACCAGCGCCGAACGCGCCCGCGACCTCAAGCAGAAGCCGATCTATATCTCTGCCATGCAGGGTCTAAGAAGCGGGCGCGATGAATTTATCTTCGCGCCGCGCGGCATGGGCCTCAATCAGCAATCGAACGCGCGGACCGGCCCCGACTCACGCGATCTCGCCGTCTACCAGAATGCCGGCATCGAGCGCGATGATATCGACGGCCTCTATACCTATGACGCGTTCTCGCCGCTGCCGTTGTTCGTTCTCGAACGCTTCGGCTTTTGCGCCCCCGGTGAGGCCGCCGGCTGGGCCCAGAACGGGCGCATCGAGCTAGGCGGCGACCTGCCGATGAACACCTCCGGCGGCCTTTTATGCGAGGGCCATATCGGCGGCTGGAATTCAGTCTATGAAATCGCCAGCCAATTGCGCGGCGTCTGCGGCGAACGCCAGATCAAGGACGCGGAGCATCTGCAATGGGGCACCGCCTGGGGCGATTCCCTAATATTTAGGCGATAGCACCGGAATGCCCCTTGAATTCCGGCAAGCGCGCCAAAGCCAAGACCGCGGAGGCGCCCGCCCGGCGATTGAGGGTAAAAAAAAGAAGGGAACTCACACGATGAACATCAATCAGAAACCCCTGCCCCGGATGACGCCGGACACCGAGCCTTTCTGGGAAGGCTGCCGCCGCCATGAATTGCTGCTCGCTGAGTGCAACGCTTGCAACAAAGTGCATCTGCCGCCGGGCCCGGTCTGTCCATTCTGTTTTTCCGATGACCTTGGCTGGCGCCAGGCATCAGGTCGAGGCAGCGTCAGCGCCTGGACGGTTGTGCATAAAGAATGGTTCGCCGCCTTCAAGGACGACCTCCCTTACAACGCCGCCCAAATCGAACTCGAAGAAGGCCCCCGCTTGACCGCCAACCTGATCGGCGTGGAAAATGATAAAATCACCGTCGGCATGGCGGTCGAAGTGATGTTCGACGACGTAACCAAAGATGTGACGCTGCCGAGGTTTCGGGCAGCTTCCCGATAATGTCACCAGGAAAATATGCGTACTCCACGACTTATGGGTGCTATCGCTGAAAGAATTAAAAAATTATGATGCTAGACGCCTATTAGCAATCAACTTTGGGCTCTCAAATGTCGACAATACTGACTTGGATAATATTCACAGTTTTAGTTGGGATTCCGTGCTGGAAAATTATCTCCAGAACCGGTTGCAACAGAGGATGGATAATTCTCATCTTCATACCTTGGGTCGGTATCTTTTTATTCTGGCTCTTTCTTGCAGCTTCCCGTTGGCCCAAGACTAGAGCCCAGGTTGGCCCAATAGTCGACTGAGGAAGGAGCGACATGAGCTTTGGTGTTTGGCAACTCATACTAATATTATTGTTCTTAATACTACCGTATGTGCCTTCAATCTGGGTTTTACGAAAAGCTGGACATAGTGGCTGGCTGTATCTCCTGTTCCTAATACCGCTCGTAAATATCGTCTGGCTTTGGGTCTTCGCCTTCGGCCATTGGCCGAATGTCGAGAGCGACGGTCGGCCACACTCCACCTGATTCATCCGCGGTAGTACGGCTCCGGAATTCCGGGCACGTCCACTTCCACTGCGAATAGCGCGCCCGCAAGCGGTTCCGCTGCACGTTGTTCTTTTGTCAGGCGGAAGAAGGCGCTCGTCACATAGAGGGTTTTGAGATCGGGGCCGCCGAGCGCACAGGAGGTCACGCGCGAAACCGGTAACAGGATCTCCCCCACCACATGGCCGTCCGGCCCGTGACGCACCACGCGCCCGCCATCGAAACGGGCACTCCAAAGATTGCCCTTTGCGTCCACAGTGGCGCCGTCGGGGATACCGGGGACCGCGGCGGTTTTCGCAAACACGCGCCGTTTCGAGAGCGCGCCCGTCTCGGGCTCTAGATCATAGGCGTATAGTTTTTTGAGCAAGCTGTCGGCGCAATAAAGCGTGCGTCCGTCAGGCGAGAAGGCAACGCCGTTCGCGAGCGTGATGCCGTCCGCCGCCGCATGGCTTTTATGGTTTGTGTCCAAACGATAGAGATGGCCTGACGGACGCTTCAGCATTTTGTCCATGGTGCCGGCCCAGAAACGGCCCTGGCGATCGGCACGGCCATCGTTGAGCATCGTGCCCTCGGTATCTGCGCGCGGATCGTGCAACGGTTCATAGACGCCGCTTTCGGGATCATAGAGCGCGAATCCCTTGCGCCCGGCGATCACCAGCCCACCACTTTCCCGCAGCGCAAACGAATGCACCTTGTCGGGCGGCGTCCAGCTATCTACCTTGCCGCTTGCCACATCGAGGCGGTGGATCGCCGGACGGAACACGTCGGTCCACCAGAGGCATGCCTTGTCCGCGTCCCATACAGGCACCTCGCCGAGCACGTCTTCGGTATTCGCGGCCACCGTCACGCCGTCGCCAATATCATTCATCCACATTTCCCCTTTTCCGCACTGTACCATGGCTTCGATTGCGGCATAATCACGCCCTGTCGTCTGGGGAGATAAAATGAACAAGCGTTGGAAGATACGGCCCGAAGGCTCGAACTGGGGCGATTTCGGCCCCGACGATCAATTGGGCCGCATCAATCTGTTAACCGCGGACCGTGTGCTTGAAGCGGTGAAAGAAGTGCGCACCGGGCGCAATTTCTGCCTCAGTATGCCGCTCAACCTGCCGGGCGGTAATTCGATCAATCCAAGCCGCCTGCCGCCCGAGTTGAAACCGGTCATCCGCGAGGGCGAGATCGCCTTCGACGGTCCAGTGCGGCGCGACAATCCCCTGCAAACCGATCTGCTGTGCGACGACGCAATGTTGATCCACAGCCAATATTCGACTCAATGGGACAGCTTCGCCCATATCGGCGCATTGTTCGACGCAGATGGCGACGGCACGCCCGAGCATGTCTATTACAACGGTTTCAAAGTGGTGTCCGAGGCTGGAGAGGGGCTGTATGGCGAAGTCGGCGCGGTCAATCTCGGCATTCAGCATATGGCGGAATCCTGCCTTCAAGGGCGCGGCGTGATGATCGACCTGCGCAGCCATTGCGGCGATGAACGGCGCGCTGTCGGCTATGACGAGCTTATGGCGATCATGAAAAAAGATGATGTTGAGGTGCACGAAGGTGATCTCGTCTGTCTCCATACCGGTTTTGCCGACCGTATCGTTGCGGCGGCGGCGACGCCCAATCCCGAACCTGTGGGCGCCATCTGTACGGTGTTGGAAGGCGGCGATAAGAAACTCCTCAATTGGATCAGCGGGAGCGGCCTGGCCGCCCTCATTTCCGATAATGTGGCGGTCGAGCAATCCTCTTCCGTGGCCCGCGAAATGACCGAGCGCGGCCCGGTTTTGCCGCTGCACGAGCATTGTCTGTTCAAGGTTGGCGTGCCGCTCGGCGAGCTCTGGCATTTGAGCGAGCTCGCCGCTTGGCTGCGCGAGAACGGACGTTCGCGCTTCTTCCTCACAGCGCCGCCCCTGCGCATGCCGGGAGCGGTCGGCTCGCCGGCAACGCCGGTCGCCACGGTATGAGCGCCAAGGTATGAGCACCCCTGTGATGGAAATGCCAAAAGCGAAGACCGGGATGGCGCTGATCGATGAGATGGCGGCGCGCTATCCGGAGCGCGAAGCGCTGGTCGGCGGCGCCGAGCGTTATAGCTGGGCTGAGTTTCGCGACCGCACCCGGGCTTTGGCCAAGGGCCTCCACGCCGCCGGCGTCAGGCGTGGCGACAAGGTTGCCATTCTGATGGGCAATCGCCCTGAATGGCTGTTCGCCGATTTTGCCATCATGGCTTTGGGCGGCGTGATGGTGGCGGCCAACACCTGGGCGACGGCGCGCGAGCTCGCCTATCAACTGAGCCATTCGGAATGCCGCATGCTGCTGATGTCGTCCGGCTTTTTGAAGCGCGATTACATCGCTCTGATCGAAGAGGCGCGTGCCGACACATACGACTTAAGCGGCCTAGAGCGAATTTTCTGCCTCCGCGACGGCGCACCGCCGGATGGCATGGACGCGTTCGAGGAATTATGGCGCATCGGCGTCGATGTGCCAGACAGCGAGATCGACGCCGCCCAGGCAGCGGTTAAGGGCGAAGACGTCGCCTGTCTCCTCTACACCTCGGGCTCCACAGCGCTGCCCAAAGGCGTGCTGTTGCAGCATTTCGCCTTGATCGAAAATATGTGGGGCATTGGCGAGCGCTTGCACCTGGTGCCGGATGATCGCCTCTGGCTGGCGGTCTCGCTCTTTTGGGGATTGGGCTGCGAAAACGCGCTGTTTGCCGTCTGGACGCACGGCGCCTGTATCGTATTGCAGGAGCATTTCGACGCCGGCGAAGCGCTGCGTTTAATCGAGGCCGAACGCTGCAGCGTTTTTTACGGCACGCCCAACATGACCCTGGCACTGGAAGAACATCCCGACTGTGCCGGGCGCGATCTTTCGTCGCTCCGCACTGGCGCGACCATCGGTTCGCCCGAACAGATTCGTGGCCTCGCCAATCTGGGCGTACCTGAGGTCTGCCAGGTTTATGGCCTTACCGAAACCTATGGAAATTGTACGGCCAACGACGCCCATGACAGCCTGGCGCTGCGCACAGAGACCATCGGCAGGCCGCTTCCCGGCAATGATATCATCATCGCAGACATGGAGACGGGCCGCCTATTGCCGCAAGGCGAAACTGGCGAAATTCGCCTCAAGGGCTATGTCACGCCGGGCTATTACAAAGACCCGGAGAAAACCGCCGAAGCGTTCGATGCGGACGGTTATTTCCGCACCGGCGATCTCGGCTTTTTCGATGCTGACGGCTATCTCTACTTCCGCGGCCGCACCAAAGAGATGATCAAGACCGGCGGCATCAACGTGTCGCCCGCCGAAATCGAAGAAGTGCTGATCGGCCATCCGGCGGTAGAACTCGCCTATGTCATCGGCCTCAAGGACGCCCGGCGTGACGAAATCGTCGCCGCGGTGATCGTCGCGCGGGACGAAGTCGCGGCTGAAACCTTGCTCGCCCTCTGCCGTGAAACCCTCGCCGTCTATAAAGTACCGCGCCGGGTAAAATTCGTAACTGCCGCGGATTTACCGCTGACCAGTACCGGGAAATTACAGAAGAACCGGTTGAAGGATTTGTTTTAGTAAGTTGGACCGTCGCAAATTCCTAACGTTACAAAACCCTCTCCCAAGGGGAGAGGGCTGGGGAGAGGGGGATTCAAAGCGCGCGGCGCGCGCAAAGTTCGCCCCGCCAAGCCAAACCCTTCCTCCCCGCCGGGGCAGAAGGGCCTTTTACTGCAGTTTCTAGCCTCTGCCGCCTGGCAAAATCTTCTGCAGCTTAATCTCGTAACTCAAGGTCTGGCCGGCCCACGGATGGTTAAGGTCGCAGGTGGCGAAATCATCCTCGATCTCAAGCACCGTGATCAACACGGACTGGCCGTCATGCTGGATCGTGAAAATATCGCCCGCCTTCGCCTGTTCCGGCACAGAAGCGCGCGGGACATGGATCATGCGGTCTTCGTCGCGCTCGCCGAACGCCAACGCCGGGGTCAGCGTGAGCGTCGTTTTGCCGCCCGGCACCATGCCGATCAGGGCTTGGCTTACCACCTGCAGCAATTCGCCGCCGCCAACCGTCACTTCAGCCGGGCTTGAGGATCTCGTGCGGTCGAGCATCTTGCCGCTTTCTGAGCGGATGGTGTAGTGAATGCGCACCTTGTCACCGTCGCGGACCGTCGCTGCGAGCAGTTCCAACTGCGCCCGCGCGGCTCTCAGATCGGCGCTCTCCGACCCCTCCTTGAACCAGGCGTAGAGCGGGCCCAAAAGGTCACGCGCTTCTTCCGTGCGCCCGCTATCGTGATAGAGGCGGGCCAGCGCCGTCGCCGCGCGCAGCTCCCAGGAGCGCGCCTTCTGTGCACGCGCGACCTCCAGCGCCTTGTTGAAACTGACCTCCGCCTGCGCCGCATTATCGGTGCCGCTGGCGAGATGCAGAACGCCGCGAATGCGGTGCAATTCGGCTTCGCTATCGCGCTCTCCGCTTTCATTGATATAGGCAAGCGCTTCGTCAATCACCCGCAAGCCCTCCTCGGCCTGCCCCGATGCGCCGAGCGCTTCGGCCAGCAGCACCTGCGCCGCCGGCATGGTGGTGAGCGCGCCGGTCGCGCGGAATTTGGCGATGCCTTCCTCGAGCCGCTCGATGCCGAGTTGTATGTCGCCTTCCTGCAAATGACACCAGCCGAGCTCGATCAGGCCGCGCGCATGAAGATACGGAAAATGATGCGCTTCGGAAATCTCGATGGTTTCGATGGCGCATTTGCGCGTCTCGCTGACCTCGCCGCGCAATAGGCGCGCATAGCCTGTGCCGGTTGAAAGCGCCGTCGCCAGATCGAACGGTCGCCCGCGCTCGCGCGCCAGCGTGACGGAACGCTCCACCATTTCCAGAGCCTGATCGGGATAGCCCCGGATCCACTGGCTGCGCCCGCCATAGGCGGTGCTCAAGACGGCGACGTCGAGGCCGAACAAGCGCGCCATCTCCTCCTGTGCTTCCGGCCCGTACAGCGCCAAGCCACGCTTGACCTGATCCGCCGAACGTTCGAATTCGCCGAGCGAATGCAGGATGATGCCGCGGCTGCCGAGCGCAACGGCGCGGAAGCTCTGATTGCCCGAGGCCTCGGCGCGCTTAATCGATTCATCACTGAGCTCAAGCGCACGCGCCATATCGCCACGTATAAAGTGATAAGCGAGAATGCCCCAGGCGCTGAGGAATTGCTGCTGCAGATCTTTGACATGTCCGCTCAGCTCATATGCTTTTTCGAAGGCGGCGTGGGTTTCCTCGGCGGCATAGCCTTGAGTGATGAGATGGGCCTGGCCAAGCGCCGTCCAGCAGGTCAGCTCCTGCGCCGTGCGCTCGGCTGATTCGGGCGCCTTGTCGAGAAGTTCCAACGCCATGCTGAAATGCTCGATTGCCTCGATCTCGGCCGACCGCTTGCGCGCCCGGGCGCCCGCCTGCATCCAATATTGGGTGGCGCTTCTGTTACGCCCGGCGACACCGTAATGATGCGCCAACAATTCCGGCTGGGCGGCGACGATTTCGGGGAACGACGCCTCGAGCGCCTGGGCAATCCGCTCGTGAAAATTTTGCCGGCGCTGGCGCAGCAGGGTTTCGTAGGCCGCCTCCTGCACCAGGGCCTGCTTAAAGCTGTAAATCGCATTCGGCGCTTCGCCAAAAGTCTCGATAAGGCCGGAGGCATTGAGCGTGCCGAGATTGGCGACCAGCAGCGCCGCCTCGGTTTTGGCCACCGCTTCGATCAGCTCATGAGTGAAACTGCGCCCGATGGTGGCGCCGATCTGGGCCAACTCCTTGGCGTCGGCGAGGCTGTCGAGCCGCGCCATCAGCGAATCCTTGAGAGTTTCCGGTATCAAACGTTCCGGTACAGAGCCTTTAGCTTCATAACGCCCTTTGCGCTCGCGTAGAACGCCGGCTTCGAGGATGGTCTTTGTCACTTCCTCGATGAAAGAAGGAATACCGTCGGTGCGCACAATGATTTGCGCGCTGACATCGTCGGATAGTTTCTTGTCACCGGCGATATGCGCGATCAACGCGGCGCTGGCATCACTGTCGAGCCGTTTGAGCGCCAAGTCGGCGGCCGCCACCGCATTTTTCGGCCAGAGATGGTTAAACTCACTGCGCTGGCTGGTCACCAGCATGATCGGCAGATCCTTGATCTCGACGCTCAGCAAATCCAGCATTTCCAAGGACGAGGCGTCGAGCAAGTGCAAGTCCTCGAGCGCCATCACAGCCGGCTGCTGCGCGGCGATGGCGGTGAGAAACGCCGAGATGGTGGCGAGGGTTCTTTCTTTCAAGGCGCGCGGACTGAGCTCCGGCGCAGCGTAGCTGCCGACATCTTCAAGCGACAGCAGTGCCGCCACTATCGGCAGGTGCTCCGCCGCATCGAGAGCGAGCCGCGCCATCAGCGCTTCCAGCTTGCGCAGACGCGCCTCCGGCGCGTCGCTGCGCGCCAGCCCGGCCGAGCTACGCAGCAATTCGATCAGCGGATGGAACGGCGTGCTGCCATGATAGGGCGAGCCGTAGCATTCGATCCAGGCGCCGCCATCCGCCGCGACGATATCGCGGAGCGCCCGCATGAGGCGCGATTTGCCAATGCCGGGCTCGCCGGAGATGTGCGCTATTTGGCCGTGTCCGTCCTTGACCTCGCGCCAGCATGTTTCGAGGCGCGCCATTTCCACTTCGCGCCCCAACAGCGGCGCATCTTCGGCCGTCTGTTCCACCGTGGCGCCCTCTTCGGAACGCACCGCAAAGGCGCGTAGCGGCAGCGCCACGCCTTTTAGCTCACGCTCGCCGAGATCCCCTCAAACGCGAAAGCCGAGCCGATCAGGCGGCGCGTCAACGCGCCCACCACGATCTGTCCAGGGTCTGCCAGAGCCTGTAAGCGGGCGGCGATATTGGGCGTCTCGCCCATCACCGACATGCTCTCGCGCGTGTCGCCGCTACCCATGTCTCCGACCACCACCAGGCCGGTGGCGATGCCGATGCGGGTTTCAAGCGGCGCGGCAACACGCGCGCCCTGCTTCGCACTCAAATCAGCCATCGCCTCAAGGATCGCCACGCCGGCCCGCGCCGCGCGTTCGGCGTCCTCTTCATGAGCGCGCGGATAGCCAAAATAGGCCAACACGCCGTCACCAAGGTATTTCGCCACATAGCCGTCGAAACGCTCAATCATCGCGGCGCAGGTCTCCCGGTAGGCCTGCATCACTTCGCGCAAATCTTCTGGATCGAGCTGGCCTGACAGTGCGGTCGAGCCCACCAGATCGCAGAACATCACCGTGAGCTGGCGGCGCTCGGCTTCGGCCTCGGGCGCCTTTTGCGCGTCGGGAGCATTTTTCTCGGGCTCCGTCGGCGTGGATTTCGCCGCCGCCGCAGCTTTCAATTCGGGCTGGCCGTGCAACGGCGCGCCGCATCCGCCACAATATTTGTTGGCCGCCGGATTTTCCGTGCCGCAGCTCGAGCAGGCAATTACCTGGGGTGCGCCACAGGCGCCGCAAAAGCGGTTGTCGACGGGCGTCTCCGCGCCACACGCCAAGCAATTCATAAAGCGTTCTCAATTCGTTGCAGGAACCGCAAGCGAGGGATGCTAGCCTTTCGAGGCCAAGCCGTGCAACCAGAAGCGCTTGCTATGACACGGCACCCAATTCACGATCGCAGATATGCCCAAGCGTGGCGCTGTTGCCTACCATGCGCAGTCTTGCACGGTACGAAGCGACGGCCCTCGGGTTATTTGCCACGTACCCGTTTACCGCCGATGTCACGTCGGCGCTTCAGCTCGCGTCATGGCAAGAAATTCGTTAGGTCGCCTTGAGTCACCTTCTCACGCAATCGCCGGAAGCACCTCTTCACCCCATAATTTGATCGAGTTCAGAACTTTATCCTGCGATATGCCGGGGAATTTCGTGCGTATCACCAAGTTGGTGCAGCCGAGTTCCTGTTTAACCCTCTCGGCATGGCGAATGCACGTCTCCGGGCTGCCGATGATGAAACGTTTACGCAACATTTCGAGCGCATCGGGCGAATCGGGCGGAACCGGGCGACCGTCCTCGTCGAGCAAATGGCCCCACTCGAGATATTCTTTGTAAATATATAGCACGCCCTCCTTGGCCGCGGCCCAGGCAGCATCATCGGTCTCGGCAACAAAGGCTTCGCGGAACACCGGAAATTCGACTCCGGTTGTCGGCTTGCCGATCTTTTGCGAGGTCTCCTGATAGGCCGCCAAGCGCTGCTTCAGGACCGAGAACGGCGTTACCGGATCGGCGAACCAGGCGTCGGCAATGCGCGCCGCCTGGCGCACCGCGCCTTCTGCCTTCGCAGCTAGCCAAATCGGCGGATGCGGCTTCTGCACGGGCAATGGGCGCTGCGTCGCGTTTTGATACTTATAGTGCTTGCCCGAAAAATTCGTGACGTCCTCAGTCCACAGGGCTCGCAGCGCCTGGATGCCTTCGGTCAAGCGTGAGGCGCGTTCCGCCAAGGGAATGCCGAAGCCGGCAAATTCCTCTTCGCGGTAGCCATAGCCGACGCCGAGAATGAACCGGCCGTTCGATACGATGTCGACCATCGCGGCATGCTCGGCCACATGGAGCGGATCGTAAAGCGGCAGCAGCAACACGCCGGTGCCGATGCGAATGCGCGAGGTCTCCGCCGCCAACCCAGCGCAGACGATCAACGGCGCGGGAAAGAAACCGGTCTCGACAAGATGATGCTCACAAATCAACGCCGCATCGAAGCCAAGCGATTCCGCCAGTTGAATTTGCTCGACGGTTTCCCGGTATGTCCGCACCGGATCGTTATATTCAAAGCCGTGCATCGAATAGACGAGACTGGATTTCATGACATCACCTTTTCCATTTTTTGCTCGATAGCACCGAAAATGCTGTGGCCGTCCGCGTCCGTCATGTCGATATAGATGACGTCCCCGAAGCGCATCAATTCTGTGTGGCGCTTGAGCTTGTCCACCTTCTCAATCATTCGCCGCTCCAGCAAGCAGGACGAGCCGCGCGCACGATCGCTGTTGGACACCGTGCCCGAGCCCAACAGCGTGCCGGGGCCGAGGGCGCGCGTCCGCGCGGCATGGGCCAGCAATTGCGGAAAGCTGAAATGCATCTCGACGCCGCAATCGGGATCGCCGATCAGGTCACCGTTGAGCGTGCTCACCAGCCGGCCGTGCAAACGCGCACCGTCCCACGCCGCGCCCAACTCGTCCGGCGTGAGCGCCACGGCCGAGCAAGCGGTGGGCGGCTTGCCATGGATAAAGCCAAAGCCCTTGGCCAGTTCCGCCGGCACCAAGCGGCGCGCTGAAACATCATTCACTAGCAAGATCAAGCGAATGCTACGTCCGGCTTCCTCGGCATTTGCGCCCATCGCGACCGGGCCGGTGATGACCGCCGATTCGGCTTCAAAATCGATGCCCCAGGATTCATCCGCCGCGAGGATCGGATCGCGCGGGCCGCCAAGCGGCTCGGACGCACCCTGATACATCAAGGGATCGGTCTCCAGTGTATCGGGCAGGCTGTCGCCAACTGCACGCCGCGCCAACTCGATATGGTTGAGATAGCCGCTGGCATCAAGAAACTGCGCGGCGCGCGGCAGCGGCGCGGTCAACGCGGTAAAATCGAGGGCGAAGCTCTCGGCTACGCGCCCCCCTTCCAAATCATCAGACAAGGCCTTCAAGCCGGGCGCCACCGTGTCCCAATCGTCGAGCGCGGCGCGCAAGCTGGGCGCCAGCGCCGCCGCAGATACGGCGCGTTTCAGGGCACGGTCGACGACAACCAAGCTGCCGTCGCGGCTGTCTGACTTAAGCGAAGCGAGTTTCATCTTGGCATGTCCTTACCCCAGTTTTCGCAACAAATTACCCGGCGGACTGCTCAGGAATCTGATGGGAAGATAAGCATGGCGATTAATCTATTTTCGTCAGTGTGATCTCTGTCACTTGCGAACGCTGCGCAAGGGTCGATTATCAGGCGAACGATGCATACATACTCAAATAGAAGCCCCCAAACATCATGTAAGAGAACCTAACCGGATGTCCACGAAACTTCTAAAGACCGGCGCTGCCAGTTTGGCGCATGACAATGGCTATTCCAGCGCCGATGTCGACGTACCGGTCCTGATGGTCGACCGATTGGCAACGCTTTCCAACCTCGTCAGCCGCGGCTTGGCGAGGCTCTATTCAGTGCGCTTCGGCCTCACCGTATCCGATTGGCGCGTGCTGGCGGTGATCTCGCGCTACCCCGGCGTTTCAAGCAACGCCGTTTGCGAATTGGCGGCGATGGACAAAGTGCGCGTCAGCCGCGCTGTCTCCCGCCTGCTGGAATTGGAACGCATTGACCGGCGCTCAGATAAGCGCGACCGCCGGCGCAGCGAACTGTATGCCACCGAGGAAGGTCTAGAAATTTATTCCCAGGTCGTGCCCGTGGCACGGGCCTATGAAGCGAAGCTGTTGGCGGGATTGTCCGCCGAAGAATCTCACCTTCTGCGGAGTCTGCTCGCAACCCTAGAAGGCGCCGCCAACGGCATTGCGCGCGAGGGATTTGGGATGGCCGTCGGCTTGGACACTCGGACGCACGTCAAACAGCGCTAACCTACTCCGCTGGCCGCCTTCGCCTGGAGGACTCAAGGAGCGCATATCGCGCCTCTTCCTCCATCTCACATTTGCTTCGGCTGCCGCCGCGATAACCGCGCGCGCCGCACAGGAAGCGCCGCCGAAAGATGCCGCGTGTTGCGTTCACCCTCAGCGTCAGCGCGTCAACACCATACGGCCAAAGAAATTTCGGCTTTCCATCACCTCATGCGCCGCCGCCGCTTCATCGAGGCCAAATGTTTTGTGGACCACCGGCTTCAACTTGCCGCGCGCCATGAGGTCAAGCACCCGTTCGACCTGTGCCTTGGTCGAACGGCCGCAGCCATGCACGCTGATATGCTTGCGGAAGAACTCGACAAAATCGAGATTGACCTGCTCGCCGCCATGCGCGCCGATCGTCGCCAAGCGCGCGCCCGCTGCCAATGCATCGACTGACTGCACAAGAATACCACCGCCGATCATCTCCAGGCACACATCCACGCCGCGCCCGCCGGTGAGCGCCCGTGCAGCTTCGCCGATATGCTCTTTTTGGTAATTGATAACTTCGTCCGCACCGAGCTCGCGGGCGCGCTCCAGCTTGCCGTCATCGCCCGCCGCAGCGATCACGCGCGCGCCTGATAATTTAGCGATTTGCACCCCGGCCGAGCCGACTCCGCCGCCCGCCGCCGTCACCAGCACAGTTTCGCCAACGCGGGTTTTTGCGACCTCCACCAGCGCCTCCCAAGCTGTGGCGAAGGGCACTTGCCCGGCCACTGCATCAACCCAGGAAAGCCCGTCGGGAATACGCACGACATGATTCTGGCCGCATTTGAGGTATTCAGCGTAGCCGCCCCACACCGTGACCCCGAGCACGTCGGCATTGGCGCAGAGATTTTCCTTGCCGTCGATGCAGTCACGGCAAACGCCGCAGGTCAGCATAAAATGCGGTGCGACACGGTCTCCCGGTTTAAACTGGGTTACCCCGTCGCCGACATGCACGACTTCGCCGACCGCATCGACGCCCATCACATGCGGCATCGAGCTGGCAACGCCGAACAGACCCTTGCGCAAATCGGTATCGCAATGATTAACCGCGTTGGCATGCACTTTGATCAGCAGTTCGCCGCTGCCCGGCACCGGGGTTTGCACGTCTTCATATTTAATGGTGTCGAAGCCCTGGCCATAGTCATGGATTACTGCCGCTTTCATATCGCTTTCTCCCGGTTTGTTGCGTGCTGGGTGCGCGCCGCGAACGCCGCCGTGGCGGCACGGTGCAGGATGCCATGGCGCCGGGCAAGGACATCGAGATCATCGGCATAGCCGCCGCCGACGACACAGGCCAATGCGACGCCGCGTCGCAGGCAACTTTCTATGACGTGATCATCGCGGGCGCGCAGCCCGGCATCGCTCAGCGCCAGCTTGCCCAGCTTGTCTTGTTGATGCGGGTCCACGCCGGCGTTGTAAAAAACAATGTCGGGCCGGTGCCTGTCGAGGAGCGGCCCGACATGGCTTTCGACCACCGAAAGATACACGGCATCGCCAGTACCCGCCGGCACACCGATATCCAAATCGCTGACTTCCTTGACGTGCGGATAATTGGCCTCGCAGTGCAGCGAAAATGTGTAAACGTCCGGCTCGTTCTGGAAAAATGCCGCCGTGCCGTCGCCCTGATGCACATCGCAATCAATCACCAGCGCCTTTTGAATTGTTGCTTCGCGGCGGAGCACAGTAATCGTCACCGCCACGTCGTTGAAGATGCAAAACCCTGCGCCTTGACCGGGAAAGGCATGATGGCTACCGCCAGCGACATTGCAGGCAAGACCTTCTTCCAGGGCGAGGCGGGCTGTTAGGAGGGTGCCGCCAACAGCGGCGCGCCCGCGCCGCACCAAGGCTGCAGAAAGCGGTAACCCCAGGCGACGCTCGGCCTTCTTGTCGAGCGTAAGGCCCAGTATCGTCGCGACATATTCGGGCGTATGGGCCTGGCGAAGCTGCGCTTCCGTCACCGGCTCGGGCCGGCGCAGCGCGTCGTGGTGGATCGCCCCATCGGCCAGCAACAATTCCTTGATGCGGCCGAATTTACCAATCGGGAAGCGGTGGCCCGGCGGCAGCGGCACGGTGTAATCGGGATGAAAGACGATGGCAGGCAGCATGGGTTTGCTTGAATTCGAAGGCGCGGAGCGCCGCGTCAAAGCAGCGTCAGGACGTTTTCGGGCGGGCGGCCGAGCGCTGCGTTGCCGCCGCTGACGACGATTGGCCGCTCGATCAATACTGGTTCAGCCCGCATCGCTTCAATCAGCTCCAGCTCCGAGAGGCTTTCATCGGCCAGGCCACGTTCGCCATAGGGTGCCTCTTTCTTGCGCATCAAGTCGCGCGGCGCCATTTTCAGCATGGCGAGAATATTCTTGATCTCGGACGCGCTCGGCGGCGCCTTCAAATATTCGACGATTTCCGGCTCGACGCCGTTGTCGCGCAATAATTGCAAGGTCTGGCGTGATTTCGAACAGCGCGGATTGTGATAGATCGTCACCGTCATGTTATCGCCTCTTCATTATCCTGCGCCGTATTATCCTGCGCCGTCCAGGCGGGCCGGCTCCGTCCCCGGAGCAATCTGTCACGCTGACCAAAACCTGTCCAGACTCGGCCTAAACCCGTTTGCACAGCGCTTAAATCAAGGAAATTGTTGAAAATTATCGCCGGGCGGGGTTTGTTGCGCGGAATGTATCCTGAATTACCAGAAACTCGGCGCGGCCCAAGCGCCGACAGCATAAAAATAGAATGACGCGATCGACTTTCACTGGCCGACTGAACGGCGCGTATTTGATCGCCCTGGCCATGCTTGTCGCCGGTTTGCTGCTGTTGGCCCCGCTCCCGACCCTAGCGGCGGAAGACGGTGCGGCGACGTTCAGCGATGACGAAATTTCTGAATTGGTGCAGACGCTGGAAGACCCGGCCGAGCGCAAGCGCTTTTTGGGTGATCTCAAAACCCTGTTGGCGGCGCGCAAAGCGCTCGACCCAAACGACGATAGCGCCAGCGCAGGCGCCTCGGCCATGAAGAATATTTCCGATGGCCTTGAGCGCGTCGGCGAAGAATTGATCGGATTTTTTAAGGGTCTCGCCAACATACCGGAAGCCGCCCGTTGGCTCGGCGATGAATGGTCGGCGGAGGAATCGCGCAGCATTTGGATTGAAATGGTGTGGAAGCTCGCCGTGGTGATCGGCGGTGGCATTGTCGCCGCGTTGGTTCTCTCATTCGGCCTGCGCCGACCCCGGCGCTTTCTTGAATCCCGGCCGCGCCCCTCGCCCTGGCTGCGTCCGTTCATGCTGCTCGGGTACAATTTAATGCATGTGGTGCCGGCGCTCGCATTTGCCGGCGCCGGTTATGGCTTGCTTGCGGTGTTGGACCCGAATGAGGTGGTGCGCCTAGTGGCGCTGTCCGCGATCAACGCACATGTGGTTGCCGTGCTCCTCAAGACCGCAGCTTATCAGGGCCTTGCGCCCGCGACGCCCAATTTGCGCATGGCAACCATCAGCGACCGCACCGCCGTCTATTGCGTCATCTGGTGGCGCCGCCTCATCAACATCGCGGTCTATGGCTATTTTTTCTGCCAGGCGGTGCTGCTGCTGGGCTTGCCCGAGGTCGGATATCAGGCGCTGGTCAAAGTGCTGGGGTTGATCGTCGTGGCCCTGCTGATTTCGCTGATTCTGCAAAACAGGGTGACGTTCGCGACTTGGGTGCGCTCTGGCGGTGAACAAAGACGCTGGCGCGGGTTTTTTCTCGTCGCCTACCGCGTCGCCGATTTCTGGCACGTTCTGGCGATCCTGTACATTCTTGCCGGCGGCATGTTGGCGGCGGCGCTGGGATTAAACGGCTTCTTATTCTTTCTCAAAAGCTCGGCCGCCACTATCGCGATAGTCTGGGCCATGGGCTTCGCCCTGATCGGCATCCAAAAAGCGGTAGACCGCGGGTTCCGGCTGAGCAGCACGGTCAATGAGCGCTATCCCGGCATGCAGGAGCGGGTCAGCCGCTACCTGCCGGTGGCGCGGATCATTCTGCAATTATTCGTGATCGCATTGGCCATCACCCTGGTGGCGGAAGCGTGGTACATCGACGTCTTCAACTGGATTGCCAGCGATATTGGCGGCCTCATCATCGGTCGCCTGGTCTCGATCGTCGTGATCGCCCTCATCGCGCTGGCAATATGGGAAGTCACCAGTTCGGTGATCGACCGCTATCTCAGCGCCACCGACAAAGAAGGCACGCAGAAGGAGCGCGGCCAGAGGGCGCGCACTTTATTGCCGCTGGCGCGCAATACCCTACGTATCGTCATCGGCGTTGTTGCATTGTTGATGATCCTTACCGAAATCGGCATCGATGTGACGCCGATCCTGGCCGGCGTCGGGGTCATTGGCCTGGCCATTGGTTTCGGCGCGCAAACATTGGTCAAGGATATCATCACCGGCATCTTCATTCTCCTCGAGAACAGCCTTGCTGTCGGAGATGTGGTGAGCGTCAGCGGCTCGACAGGCGTAGTGGAAACCATCTCCATCCGGTCCATCCGTCTTCGCGACCTGCAGGGCAACGTGCACACCATTCCGTACAGCTCAGCCTCGACCGTGACCAATATGACCAAGGACTATTCGCATTACCTGATCGAGGCGGGTGTCGCATACCGCGAAGATTATGACGAGGTTGCTGAAATTCTGCGCGAAGTAGGCGAGGACTTGCGCGCCGATGCCGAATTTGGCGCAGATATTTTGGAGCCCATCACGATCATGGGCCTCGACCGTTTCGAGGATTCCGCCGTCATCGTGCGCGCCCGGCTGAAGACCACGGCGGGCAAACAATGGGGCATCGGGCGCGAATATAACCGCCGCCTCAAAACTGCCTTCGACGCGCGCGGTATCGAAATGCCGTTCCCGCATCAAACCATCTATTTTGGCGAGGATAAAGAAGGCCGCGCACCGCCGGCCTTCATCCGCCTTACGGCCGCCACCGAGGGCGAGCCTTCCAAACAAGGAGCGTCCGCTTCAAGCGAAAAAGAACAGGGCGACAATAGCGGCACGAGCGGCGACGGCCCTAGCGGCAACGGCGGCAACGGCGGCGGCCCCAGCGGCAACGATCGCTCGTGAATTGACGGTCCTGAATGGATAAAGACCAGCACATGCCTCCTGAGCGCCGCATCGGCGTGGTGAATTGGATCGGCCTGCGCACGCTCTACGGCAAGGAATGCCACCGCTTCTTCAAGGTCTGGCTGCAAACCATCGTCGCGCCGACAATCACCAGTCTGCTGTTTCTTGCCGTTTTTGCCCTCGCTATTGGACGTTACGTGCCGGAGATTGGCGGCGTCAGTTTTCTGCAATTCATGGCGTCCGGACTAATCGTCATGGCGATGATGCAGAACGCCTTCGCCAACACCTCCTCTTCGCTGATGATCTCCAAGGTGCAGGGCAATGTTGTCGATGTGTTGATGCCGCCCTTGAGCCCGGTTGAATTACTCATCGGCTTCGCCTTCGGCGGCGTCTCGCGCGGCCTTGTCGTGGCGCTCGTGCTGTCGCTGGTGATGCTGCCCTTCGTTCATCTCGAAGTGCATGATCTCGGCTTTTTGCTGCTGCACGCTGTCGCCGCGTCGCTGATGCTTTCCCTGCTCGGCCTGTTAACGGCGATCTGGGCCGAAAAATTTGATCAGCTGGCGGCGGTGACAAATTTTGTCGTCACGCCGTTGGCTTTTCTGTCCGGAACATTTTATTCCATCGAACGGCTGCCGGAGCCGCTTTTAACGGCAAGCAAATTCAACCCGCTATTCTACCTGATCGACGGCTTCCGCTACGGCATGATCGGCCATGCGGATGGCTCGCTCGCCGTCGGAGCCGCCGTCGTGCTCGGCTGCATCGCGGTTATGTGGTTGATATGCCTTAAAATATTGGCATCGGGCTACCGCCTTAAGTCGTAAACCGAGGGTGCGTTGACTTCCGGAGCCCGCGGCCCGATATTCCTTGCTTCCCTGCGATCCGTGCGCGCAATCTTCGCGGGTAGCAAACCACCCCTCGGGGAGTCTGGAGGAAAGTGTGTCGTCCGCACTCGTGCAGAATTACGCCCGTATCGATGTCGCCTTTGAGCGCGGCGAAGGTGCCTATCTATACGCCGATGACGGTCGGCGATTTCTCGATTTCGCCAGCGGCATCGGCGTCACCAGTCTGGGCCATGCACATCCCGCGGTAACCAAGGCGCTGAAGAATCAGGCAGACAAGCTGTGGCACGTCTCCAACCTTTATAATATCGAGCCCCAGGCGCGTCTGGCCGAGCGCCTCGTGGCTAATTCTTTCGCCGATAGGGCGTTTTTCTGTAATTCAGGCGCCGAGGCCGTCGAGGCGTCGCTCAAGATGGCGCGCATTTATCACAGCACCAAGGGTGACACGGCGCGCTACCGCGTGATCACCGCCGTCAACGCCTTTCATGGCCGCACCCTGGCAACCATCGCCGCCGGCGGACAGGCAAAGCATCTCGATGGATTCGGCCCCAAGGTCGACGGCTTTGACCAGATTGCATTGAATGATCTGGCCGCGGCAAAAGCCGCTATCGGACCGGAGACCGCCGCGATCATCGTCGAGCCAGTTCAGGGCGAAGGCGGCATTCGCGTCGCGGACCATGAATTCCTCAGCGGCTTGAGAGCGCTTTGCGACAATGCTGGAATCTTGCTCATATACGACGAAATCCAATGCGGCATGGGGCGGACCGGTAAACTCTGGGCGCATGAATGGTCAGGCGTCACGCCGGACATCATGGCCTTGGCCAAGGCGCTCGGAAACGGCTTCCCGATCGGCGCCGTGCTGGCCACCGAAGCGGTCGCCGAGACTCTCGTTCCCGGCAAGCACGGCACCACCTTCGGCGGCAATCCTCTAGCTACGTCGGTCGGCAATGCCGTCCTCGATGAAATGCTGGCGGATGGATTCCTGGCCCATGCTGAACGCATGGGCGCTTTGTTGCGCAAACGTCTCGAAGGCCTGATCGGCAACAAACGGGTATTTTCGGAAGTGCGCGGCGTCGGCCTGATGCTCGGTCTGCAATGCACCGATTCCAATCTCAATTTGATGACCGCGCTGCGCGAGCAGGGTTTGCTCAGCGTGGTTGCCGACGGCAATGTGCTGCGCCTGCTACCCCCGTTGATCATCGGCGAAGCGGAGATCGATGAAGCGTGCGCGGCACTGGAGCGTGCCTGCGCTGGCATAGAATCGTGAGCGCAATCCGCCATTTTATCGGGCTCGAAATGTTCGAGCCCGCAGTTCTCCGACACATGATCTCCCGCGCCGCGGAACTCAAACGCGTGCCCAAGACCTACCCAGACGCGCTTGCCGGCAAGACGCTGGCGATGATTTTCGAAACCCCATCCACACGGACGCGGATTTCCTTCGATGTTGCCATGTACAAGCTTGGCGGCCGCTCGATCACACTGTCGCCGGGCGAATTGCAACTCGGCCGGGGTGAATCGATCGGCGATACGGCGCGCGTACTGTCGCGCTATGTCGATGCCATATTGCTGCGCACCACTAACCATGATTCGCTGCTGCAACTTGTGCAACATGCCGGCGTGCCGATCATCAATGGCCTGACTGACCGCACCCATCCCTGCCAGCTAATGGCCGATGTGCTCACTTTTGAGGAACATCGAGGCGCCATTGCCGGGCGCCGCATCGCCTGGCTCGGCGACGGCAACAATATGGCGGCGACGTGGATTCAAGCAGCGGCGCAGTTCGACTTCTCGCTGCGCCTCGCATGCACGAACGCATACCCGCCGGACGGCGAAATCCTCGATTGGGCGCTCGCCCGGGGCGCCGATGTGGACGTGACGGAGAATGTCCGTGACGCCGTTCGCGGCGCAGACTGTGTCGTCACGGACACCTGGATTTCCATGAGCGACGACGCCGGCAAGCAAAAGATAGAAGCCTTGCGGCCCTATCAGGTTAACGAGGAAGTCATGGCCGACGCGGCACCGGACGCCGTTTTTCTCCACTGCCTGCCGGCCAAACGCGGCCTCGAAGTAACTGAAGCGGTTATTGAAGGCGCCCATTCGCTGGTCTTTGACGAGGCGGAAAACCGCCTTCATGCACAGGAGGCTATCTTGCTTTGGTGCCTGGCCGGGGATTCATGACTAAAACCACCGCCCCCACTGCTGCCCCCTCCGTCGCTCCCACGATCGCTCCGAACGCCTCGCCGGATGATTTCGTCCGCAGCTTTCGGCTCGACAAAGCCGGGGTCCGCGGCCGCCAGGTGCGCTTGGGCAACGCGCTCAACACCGTGTTGGTTCAGCATGATTATCCTGCCCCGGTGTCGCGTCTGCTCGGCGAGTTGATTGCCCTGAGCACGCTTCTGGCAAGCACGATCAAATATGACGGCGTGTTCACCGTGCAGACGCGCGGTGACGGGCCGCTCAGCATGATGGTCGCCGATATCACCAGCTCCGGCACGCTGCGCGGCTACGCTGATTTTGACTCCGATGCGCTTGCCGCCGCGCTGGCGGCTGGAGAAGAAGGCTCAGTGCCCCGTTTGCTGGGCGCCGGACATCTCGCCTTTACCGTCGACCAGGGGCCGGATACGGAACGCTATCAGGGGATCGTGGCGCTCGAAGGCGCGACTCTAAGCGAGTGCGCGCATAATTATTTCCGCCAATCCGAACAGATCGCAACCGCGATCCAACTCGCCGCCGAGTGCGTCTCAGGCGGGTGGCGCGGCGGCGCACTCATGCTCCAGCACGAGCCGGGCGGTGGCGGATATGACAGGCCGCTCGGGCGCGATGCACTGCCCGACACGCCGGGCGCTGGACTGGAAGACCAGGAGGCAAACGAAGATTGGCGCCGCGCCGTAATCCTCATGAGCAGTGTGACACCGGTCGAACTTCTCGACCCGGCACTCGGCTCCGATACCTTGCTGTTCCGCCTGTTTCACGAGGAATCGGTGCGCGTTCATCCGCCGCGCCGAATGGCCTTTGGCTGCCGCTGCTCGCGCGACCGCGTCGAAAATACTCTAAAGGCGCTCCCTCAAGCTGAGATCAGGGCGTTAAATATCGATGGCCGGGTGGTGGTGACCTGTCAGTTCTGCAATAAGTCCGAATCCTTTGCTGATATCGAGCTCGACGCCATATATGCAGCGTGACCCCAAACAGGGACGGAGAAGCGGCATGACCGCTCATAAGGAGAGACCGGCCATGATAAGGCGGCTGTTTAGAACAAAAACATGGATCTTCGCTATCGCAGTGATCGCTGTCGGCGCCTTAGGTGCTTGCGAGACCACAGTGACGCGTCCGGTCATCCCGGAGCTTTCTTTTAAACATCTGCCGGCGTTGAGTCTCAAAGTCGGGCGCATTGAAATAGTCGAGAAATATCGCTCGCCGCTGCGCCCGCCCAATGTCGAACATCTCTTTCCGACCCCGATCTCTGCAGCGCTCCTCCGCTGGAGCGACGACCGCTTAAAGGCGGAAGGCGGGCCCAACGTCATGCATGTCATCATCGAGGACGCCAGCGCTGTCTCTGAGGAATTGGAGACCAACACGGATTTGGAGGGTTTGTTCACCACTGAACAGGCCGAGCGGGTCGATGCCCGCCTACAGGTCAGAATCGAGATCAGCGATGAGAACGGCGAGGTTTTGGCGTTTACGTCCACCGAAGCGACGCGCACGCGGACCACGCCAGAGAATGTTTCGCTCAGCGAGCGGGATCAAATTTATAACGATCTGACCATCGCCGTGATGAACGATTTCAACACCAGCCAAGAGCAAGGCATCAGGCGGCACTTCGACAATTTTCTAAATTAGCCGTCAGCTACGCCGCAACGCGCTTCACTCCGTGTCTTTGTCCTTTAGACGAGCACGGTCGATGAATTTTTTTCCGTCTAGTTCCAAATCCTGCCGCTCTGCGCTGATTTTCTCGACTAAGCGCTCTATCCGCGTGCGCCCGGTGCGTTCTTTATTTAAGGCGCCGGTCTTCCGCGTTTCCTCTTTCTTCCGCTGCTTGCGGTATTGGTTGAGATTCGTAATCTCCGCCATCGCTTCCGACTTTCTCTGGTTAGCGCGCCGTTTTGAGCCTAGTTTAACCCAGATTTGGCCCGTAGCGCTTCACTCCAACCGGCGTGATGAGGTAGCCTAACCCAAATGAATTCTGATGTTAATAACGCTTCGCACACCGCGCCGTACGGCCCCGGCGGCGTCTAACTAAACCGGATGCACTGAACCGATACGATGAAAATTCTTTATGGCGTACTCGCCTTCATTGTCTTGGTGGTCGTCGCGGCGTTTGTGGTGCCCAGCTTCATCGACTGGAACAGCTATAAACCCGAAATTACCGAGCGCATCGAAGCCCTAACCGGACGTCAATTATCGATCGACGGGGATATCGATATTGCCCTCCTGCCCAGCCCCAAATTGCGCATTTCGGACGCGCGTTTATCCAATTTGGAGGGTGCCAAGAGCGCTGATATGGCGCGCCTTCAGGCGCTTGACCTCCGGCTGGCCTTGGGGCCACTCATATCCGGCGATATTCAGGTTTCCAGCCTTACCTTGATCGATCCCGTGATCGAGATGGAGCGCCTAGCGGACGGGCGTACAAACTGGCTTTTCACGCCGCTCCCGGGCGACGCGGCCGCGGCCGGCGCTACTGGCGGGGACGGCGACACGCCGGGCGACGCCGGAGGAGAAGACGCAACCGCGATAAGCTTGGATTCGGTGTCAATTCAGAACGGCACCATCATCTACCGCGATAGCACCGCTGATACGGTTGAATATTTCCAGCGCCTCAACGGCTCGCTCTCCGCCAAATCTCTGGACGGGCCGTTTCGTGGCGATGGCAGTCTAGAAGTGCGCGGCCTCGAAACGTCATTTCAGATCGCCAGCGGACGCAAGCGCGATGACGGACATATGCCGGTCTCGCTTAAAATCGAGTTAGGCGAAGATTTGGCGCAGCTCGGTTTCGAAGGCAAGATATTCGTCCGCGACGCCGGCAGCGATGGATCGGGAACCCTGCGGGCGTCGGGGCCGGACCTGGCGGCTTTGGCCGCAGCGATGGGCGTCGACGGCGCGCAATCGCTCGCCTCTGACAATTTCTCGCTAAAAGCCGAGACCGTGCTTTCAGAGACCGGCCTGACCCTCGATGACCTACAAATTCGCCTCGGCGAGACACAAGCCAACGGCGCCATCGCCTATCTGACCGGGGCTCCGGATCGGCTCGACGCGGAGATTAAAATAAACCGCTTCGATCTCGATAAAATCACCGAAAACGGCGCGGCGGCTCGCGGTACCGAGGAGACAAATCAAATAGCGACCGGTGAAACTGGGGCGGCCGGCAGCGAGAGCAGCGAAGGCCGCGCGGACGGCGGCGCACAAGACGCCGCCCGGGAAACTGCGATCGATGTTTATCTGGCGATGCTGCCAACCGATCTCGCTGCCTCGATTGACCTCGAAGTTCAGACGCTGCGCTATCTCGACGGCGTGGTGCAACAGGCGCATGCCGTCCTGTCGCTCGACGAAGGTGTCATCACCATTCAACAGGCCACCGCCTTGCTGCCGGGCGGCAGCAATGTCGCTCTGTTCGGCCAAATATCGCCGTCCGAGAGCGGCGCGCGCTTCGACGGTCAAGTGGACATGGCATCCGACGATGTCCGGGCGTTTATTTCCTGGCTCGACCTTCTCAATGCGTCGGACCTCCCAGCCGACCGTTTGCGGCGTTTCAGCCTAACCGCCGGCCTGAGCGCGGACGCAACTGGCGGCGAGCTGTCAGCGCTCGATCTCCGTATCGACGCCTCGCGCCTGCAGGGCTACGCCAATTTCGCGCTTGGAACGCCCAACGTCCTGGACGCCAATCTGCACTTGGACAACCTCAACGCGGACGCCTATCTGACCGCCACGGCAAACGCCGGACAAGGCGATGCCGCCCCGGACGGGGGCACCGAGACAGCGACGGAATCCGCAAGCGGCGGCGCCGAGGCCGCCGCACCGTCTGTCACGTCGGGTGGCAGCGCGCTGGCCGTTCTCGACACGCTGAACGCCACATTGAAAATGACTGTCGGCCGCCTCAGTTATGGCGGCGCTATTCTGTCAGGCGTTACCCTCGAAAGCGTTCTCTCAGACAAAATCCTTACTGTGCAGCGTCTTGAAATATCCGATCTTTCCGGCGCCAAGCTGGCGATAAATGGCGAGATACGCGACCCGGCCGGCGAGCCGGATGTCACGCTCAATTTTGACGCCAAAGCCGATTCGATTCTCGGCTTGATTCGCGTCGCCGGCATCACGCCCAACTTCAGCACTGACAATTTGGGCGCGGTCAGCCTGTCGGGCGTCCTCTCCGGTGGGCGTGACTCGGTCAATTTGAACGCCCGGCTCGATACCCGGCCAGCTAAACTGTCGCTGATCGGAAGCATCGCCACGCCGCTCGACAATGCGGTCCTCAATTTTGGCCTGGAACTGCGCGCACCGGACACGGCGGAACTGCTGCGCGCCGCCGATATGACACCGCCCAAACTGGCCCACCGGCTGGGTGCGCTCGCGCTCGATGGTGGCCTCGATGGCAGCCTTGAGGCGCTCAATATGAGCCTCTCCGCACGCGCCGCCGGCAATCATTTGCAAGTCGCCGGCAATCTCGCGGATTTTTCCACGGGCGGACAAGGCGAACAAGGCGGACGTTATGACTTGGTGTTCGATCTCGACAATCCGAGCTTCGCCACCTTGGCCGAACTGCTGAGCGGCGCCGCCTATGAAGGCGAAGATGCCGGCGAGGTGCGCATCAAGGGCCGCCTGGCGGGCGACGCAAACTCGGCGGCAATTTCCGACCTCAGCCTCGCCATCGGCAAGACCCATATCGCCGGCGCGGCAGAAATTATGCTGGGCGGCCCGGTGCCGGTCCTGCACGCCAATCTGCAAGCCGGCCTGCTCGACGCCGGCCTCTTTGTCGGCAGCAGTTCGGCCGGCGGCGATCAAGCCAATGCGGCTGAATCCAGCGGCGGCGCTACGGCAACATCCGATTCCAACTCCGCTGCTCAAAGCACAGCACCGGCCGCGCAACGCCAAGCGGGACAATGGTCGCGTGAGCCATTCGACCTTTCGCCGCTAGCTGAAATCGAGGCCGACATATCCGTGCAGGCGGAAGCCATTCTAGCCGGCGGCTACCGCTTTGATCAGGCTGAGTTAAAACTCCGTGTTGCCGGCGGCGCGCTCGAGATCGACTCGTTGCGCGGGCGCCTGTTCGACGGCCTGTTGGAGGCCGAGGGCCGCGTTGCCGACGCCCAACCGCCGCAAGCCAGCCTCGCCTTCAAGCTCGACGGCATAGACATGGCCCAAGCGCTGCGCGAGGCCGCGCAAACCGAAGCCGTCACCGGGCGGGCCAGTGTTAATGGCCGCCTCACCAGCGCAGGCTACAGCGAATATGATTTGGTCCGCGCCTTACAAGGCGACGCCACATTGCGCGCCGGCAACGGCACGGTCGAGGGCGTGGATCTGCGCGTCCTGAGTGACCGGTTGGGTGAGCTCAACGATCCCACCGATTTTCTCGGTTTGGCGGATTCCGGACTCTCAGGCGGCACCACCCGGCTCGATTCGCTCGACGGTACCGTCCAGATCAGGGACGGCCTGGCGACCACCAATGACCTTGTTGTCCTCGCCGATGGCGGTCGCGGAGATATTCGCGGCACCGCCGATTTGCCGTCCTGGCAGCTCGATCTCATCGCCCTCTTTGACCTCACCGACCATCCCAAAGCCCCGCCGGTGGGCGTTCGGATGACCGGCGCCATCGACAACCCAGCGCGCGAACTTTTGATCTCCGAGATGCAGGCCTATCTGATCAAGCGCATCGCCAAAACATCAATCGGCAAACTGGTCGTACCCAAACTGCGCAAGGGCGCCAAAGCCGAGCCCGGTTCGATCGAGGACACATTGCTGCGCGGCATATTCGGCGATCCCGACGATGACGCACCAGCCCCCGCGCAGCCGCCAACCGAACAGTCCGCACCGGCGCTCGCGCCGCAAACAGACGGCTCGGAAGCGACCAGCCTGGCGCCACAAAAAAACGGAGCGGAACCGCCGGGCCTCGCCCCTCAACAAGGCGAAAGCCACACCGAGCGGGCGCCCGCACCAGCGCCGGCGCCCGCCCCGGAGCGCGCAAAAGACGACCCGCTGTCACCAACGGATATTTTGAAAGGCGTGTTCGATATCATTGGCGATTAGCGGCGATTAGCGGCGATTAGCGGCGATTAGCGGCGATTAGCGGCGATTAATTCGGAGAACGCAGTACTCGCCGGTGATAAGCCTTTCCGCCCCGGCGAAGAGAAAGGGTTGGATTGGCGGGGCGAACCGAGCGCGCGATGCGCGCTTTGACCCCCCCCGCTCCCAAGCCCTCTGCCCCTCAGGGGAGAAGGTTTTGATCGTACCGGCGTTGATCGTCGGGTCTTGACGGGGCAAGAGGGCGCTGGCTTTAGTAATCGCCCACCGCCGTCCGGGGGGAGTGGCACGAATAATCGTAATTTGGGGGAGAAGCCGAATATGTCCGATGTCGCAGCGCTGTTAAAACGCATCAAAGACGAGGGTATCAGGAACGTCGATTTTTGTTTCACCGATCCGCGCGGCAAATGGCATCACCTGACCTATCATGTGAGCGCGGTGGATGTTGAACTGTTCGCCGACGGCGTCATGTTCGACGGCTCGTCGATCGCCGGCTGGAAGGACATCAACGAGTCCGACATGTTGCTGAGCCCGCGCCCCGAGTCGGCGGCGATGGATCCGTTCGCCGAGCTGCCGACGCTGATGCTGGTGTGCGACGTCAAGGAACCGCGCACCGGCGAATATTACGGTCGCGGCCCGCGCGGTGTGGCCAAGCGGGCGGAAGCGTACCTCACCGAAACCGGCATCGGCGATACCGCCTATTTCGGCCCGGAGCCGGAATTTTTCGTCTTCGACAGCGTGCATTTTTCGGTCGACCAGAACCACTCATTTTATAAGATCGATTCCACCGAAGGCCCCTACAACTCGGGCAAGGAATATCCCGAAGGCAATCTCGGCCACCGGCCGCGCGCCAAGGGCGGCTACTTCCCGGTAGCACCGGTCGATCATGGCGGCGCGATGCGGGCGCAAATGCTCGAAGTGTTGATCGACATGGGAGTCGAAATCGAAAAGCACCATCACGAAGTGGCGCCGAGCCAGCACGAACTCGGCATGCGCTTCGACACGCTGGTGCACAGCGCCGACGCCATCCAGAAATTCAAATATGTCGTCCACAATGTCGCCGACTCGCACGGCAAGAGCGCAACCTTTATGCCCAAGCCGGTAATGCACGACAACGGCTCCGGCATGCACACCCATCAGTCGATCTGGAAGGACGGCATACCGTTGTTTGCCGGTGACGGCTATGATGGGCTCTCCGACATGGCGCTATTCTATATCGGTGGCATCATCAAGCACGCCCGCGCGCTCAACGCCTTCACCAACCCCACAACCAACAGCTATAAACGGCTGGTGCCTGGTTTCGAGGCGCCGGTATTCCTGTGCTACGCCTCGCGCAACCGCTCTGCGGCGTGCCGCATTCCGCATGTCGAGAGCGCCAAGGGCAAGCGCGTCGAGGTGCGCTTTCCCGACCCCTCGGCCAATCCCTACCTCGCCTTCGCGGCAATGTTGATGGCCGGGTTGGACGGCATCGAAAACAAGATTCATCCGGGCGATCCGTTGGAGCGCAATCTTTACGATATGTCGGAGGAGGAAATCGTGGAATTGCCGACCGTTTGCAGGAGCCTGCGGGAAGCGTGCCGGGCATTATCCGCGGATCGGGACTTTCTCAAAAAGGGCGACGTCTTCACCGACGACATGATCGACGGCTACCTTCATCTCAAGCGCGAGGAACTTCACGCATTCGAGACGACGACATCGCCGCTGGAGTTTGAGCTGTACTACAGCGTTTAGTTTAGCGGCTTGAGGCCGGAAACCTTGATATTGAACTCGAGTCACCCCGACCGACTATTTCGCTGAGGTCATCGCAGATGTCGCCGCAGATGCACCCGGTGCATCGGAGAATATGCGGCAAGAGAGCGTGCTGACCCCCATGCTCCAAGAGTTCGCCTGCTATAGGGGCGACAAGCGGCGATAGAGGAATTGCAAATCCATCAGATGTCCGAGTTGGGTGGCAGTCAAACTGAGACACTAAACACACCGGTTCGGCACGGCTGCTGTTGTTTGATCAGCAAACATTTGAGGACCAATACCGGCCCAATAAAAAGCTACCGGGCATGACAAAAACCCTCTCCCCTATGGGAAGAGGGTTTTGTTTCGGTACTGCCCAGTCATTTTCCGCTGCGCATCTCTTTCAGCACGAACACCCTGAGCGCGCTCGACAAGTTCCCTTGCCGGGTGCGGTCCACTTCGCTTACCAGGGCGCTGAGTGATTCGCGGCGGGCGGCGGCGATGGTCTTCAAAGCCTGCCAGAATTCCGGCTCTAGCGACACCGACGTGCGGTGGCCATCGATCGCGACGGAATATTTGCCGATTATCTGCGCCACGTTAGTACCAACGGGTCATAAGAGTGACCATTTGTATGTTCCCTCAGGCGCCGGGCGGACGAATCCGCGCCGTCTTTGGCGGTCCCTCATTCGCCGGGCGGCCACGTCCGTGGCCTTGGCCTGGGGCTTACCTCGCACAAGCTCGGGCGCGCGGCCTCTCATTTTTTGAAGCCCCTCAGACGCCGGGCGGTCGCCTCCGCTCCACATGACTCCTTGGGGGCTACCTCGTATTAACTCGGGCGCGCGGTCGCGCTTGCCGGAATGCTGGTCGCATCCCGGATTGGCTCCCTGCATACTCCGAGCCCCGCGCCATTTACTATTTGCTCGGGCCGACCATCTTTAACGGGTCCACCCATTTATCGAACTCGGCCGCGCTTAAGAGCCCAAGTGCCAGGGATGCTTCCTTCAAGGTGGTGCCGTCGGTGTGCGCCTTTTTCGCCGCCTTGGCAGCGTTATCGTAGCCAATATAGGGGTTCAGCGCAGTCACCAGCATCAGCGATTCATGCAGCAACTGCTCGATGCGGGCATGGTTGGCCTCGATGCCGCGCACGCAATTGTCGTTGAAGCTACGCGCGCCGTCGGCCAGCAAGCGGATCGATTGCAGCAGATTGTAAATCATCACCGGCTTGAACACGTTGAGCTCGAAATGGCCATTCGAACCGGCGATTGTAATCGTGGTGTGATTACCCATTACCTGCGTGCACACCATGGTCAGCGCCTCGGATTGTGTCGGGTTGACCTTGCCCGGCATGATCGATGAGCCGGGCTCGTTGGCCGGCAGCGACAATTCGCCGATGCCGCAGCGCGGACCGGAGCCGAGCAAGCGGATGTCGTTGGCGATCTTCATCAGGCTGGCGGCGATAGTATTGAGCGCGCCCGACATCTCCACCAGGGCGTCATGCGCGGCGAGGGCCTCGAATTTATTCTCTGCCGTTTTGAACGGCAGGCCGGTCAGCTTGGCCACTTCGGCCGCAAAGACTTTGTCAAAACCTACCTTGGTATTGAGACCGGTGCCCACCGCCGTGCCACCTTGGGCGAGTTGGAAGAGCCGCGGCAGCGCCGTTTTGACCCGCGCCAGACCGTATTTCACCTGTGTCGCGTAGCCGGAAAATTCCTGCCCCAGGGTAAGCGGCGTGGCGTCCTGCAAATGCGTGCGGCCGATTTTGACGATTTTATTAAACGCCTTTGCTTTGCTCTGCAGGCCCGCCTGCAACGCGGCCAGCGACGGCAGCAGCTCACCGCAGACCTGTTCAACGGCGGCAATATGCATGGCGGTGGGAAAGGTATCGTTTGAGGATTGTCCGCAATTGACATGATCGTTGGGATGCACCGGGGCTTTTTGCCCCATCGGCTTCTTCAGAATTTCGGCGGCGCGGTTGGCGATGACCTCATTGGCATTCATGTTGGACTGGGTACCCGAGCCGGTCTGCCAGACGACGAGCGGGAAATGATCGTTGAGGGCGCCCTCCGCCACTTCGCGCGCGGCCTGCTGCAACGCCTTGGAGATGCCCTTGGGAAGATCGCCCTGGCGCGCATTTACCCGCGCTGCGGCAAGCTTGACGATACCCAAGCCGCGCACCAGCGGATCGGGCATTCGCTCGCCACCGATCTTGAAATTTTGCAAGCTGCGCTGGGTCTGCGCACCCCAATAACTCGCCGCCGGCACGTCGATCTTGCCGATCGAATCGCTTTCCGTCCGCGTTTTTGCTGTCTTGCTCATAACCTTTACCGCTCCCCCTGCTTAGGTTCCGCCTGATCGCTGTTTCATAGTACGGGAAGGGGTTCCTGTGTCACAATGCTGGCCACTTTCGGCTGTTCAATTTCCCCACTGCACGATGTATATTCCCGCCATGGCATATGTCACGGTTCCCAACCGCCCGGCCCTCGCCGGAGCGCTCAAAGCTGCGACCCAGGAACAGCACGCCGGGCTTTGTCAGACTAACTAG
This sequence comes from Pseudomonadota bacterium, assembly GCA_027624955.1. Taxonomy (NCBI): domain Bacteria; kingdom Pseudomonadati; phylum Pseudomonadota; species Pseudomonadota bacterium. Next base: position 595 of record JAQBTG010000004.1, on the reverse strand, counting down.
GCATGATCTGGCTGATCAGAATCTGCAGACCACTCACGCGGCGAGTTTGCGCCATTCGGCCAGGGCGATCGATCGGTTTTGTTTGAAAATGTCGCGGCGATTGAGGTGACGTTCCAGGTTGAAGTGGTTGTGTATCGAGGCATGGACGGAGGCGAACTTCTGCAGGGTCTTGATATCTCTGAATCTCGCCATTGCACCTTCTCTTCTTCGAAACGGCTGGTGTGAGTTTTCGGCCCGGTTGTTGAGCCACTGACCGCACTCCTGATCGGCGGCATTACCGATTACCTTCATCGCGGCCCGGTAGGAGCGAAGCCGGTCGGTTACGATGGATCGCGGCCGGCCGTAACGCTTCATCGTCCGCTTCAGGAACTTCATCGCAGCCCTGCGATCCCGGCGCTTTGTCGCAAATACCTCGAGTACCTCGCCTTCGTGATCAACTGCCCGCCACAGGTAATGCGTCTCGCCATTGATGCGCACGAACACCTCATCCAGGTGCCAACGCCATCGTGAAAACGATCGACGCTGAACACGACGCTTCCTGATTTCCGCGGCAAACATCGGGCCGAACCGGTTCCACCAGAACCGCACCGTCTCA